>JAYWDA010000403.1:0-4143 GCA_043780105.1 Pseudobdellovibrionaceae bacterium
GAAAAGCTCGGCCAGCCAGATTTGCCCCTTAAAATCAGCTTTTAAAATTTCAGGAATCTTACACTGACAAGAATCTTCGAAAGGTTTTCGCATATCCTTATCGACAAAAAAGATAGACACAGGACCCTTCAAGGTAAAATCAGAAGGCTTCTCGCTCCAAAAAAGGTCTTTTTCTAAAGGTGTTTCAAGGTGAAAATGAAGTTGGTTAATACTGACAAGCGGTCCTGGAATTCCCGCGACATCAGCCGTTAAGTTTGTGGTGGCTTTACTGCTATTGATCAAAAGTGATGTTTGCGATTTTATCCTTAAGTGAAGATCGCCCTTGTCAAAGCTTGTGGGGCCTTTCGCGCTGAGTGTTGTGGTGTGATCCTTATTTTGCAGGGACAAGTCTTGAATCGTTTTAACCGAAAATCCTTCAAAAGAAGTTTGGCTTGTGAAGAAAGCATTTTCGGATTCTAAATTCTGTAAGGACAAAGTTCCTGAGGTTTGCAGCGCGATGGGCGTTTGTCTTGATGAGCTGAGGCGACCATTATAAATAAAGCTTTCAGGCATGGATTTGACGGACTGAGGCTGAAGCTGAAACGAAATTATGAGCGGCGCTTCGTTTTTAGATTGAAGTAGAAATTCTTTGATATCGACTTGAACATTTTCAAAAACAGCGTAGCGATGAACAAGTTCAATTTTTTCTATAGCGCTTTGAAAATACTGGAAAATATTGTGTGGTGTTGGGTCAGGTGCATTGGGGTCAGGTGAAATACTGATGGGTGATGTCGATAAAATCGTTAAGTCATGAAGAATCAATTTCTTTTCAGACTTCGATATAACAGTCGAAGCCTTGACGTGAAGTTCATCAATGGGAATTCGCCAAGCAGGATTTTGCCTTGTAATTAAAAGTCCGCGAATTTCCCAATCAATATAAACATTAAACCCCTTTTCTTTAGTCCCCGTAAAGCCCATTTCTTTCCACGTGACTTTAAGATCACTGGGAAGCACCCGAGTTTCAATAAAATGCCAAGTTTCGCGGGGGTGCTTGAAGGTCCAAAATAAAACTCCGCCAACGACTAAAACTAAGATCAACTCTATGGTCAGAATGGTAAGGAAAATTCTTTTTAAAATCTTGAACATTAAAACTCCTGGCCAAAACTTAAAAAGTAGACCCATTGCTCGGGATAACTGATCGAAGTCGTATTCACTTTATCAACTTGCCCATGGGCCGCTGAAAAACGAAGGGTTCCAAAAGGCGAAGCCCAGCGAAGACCTGCACCATAGGAGCTGAAGTTGGGTGAATCCAAAGTGTAACGTCGAGCCCCTGTGCGGGCTAGATCGAAAAGCAGGAAGGGTTGTAAGTGATAGGGAAGTTCTTCGATCAGGCGCAATTCAAATCCTAAATAAAGCGCTGATAAAAAGCCAAGTCCTTCGTTGTTAATACTCAGCCTGGGAAAACCACGTAAGTTCTGATCGCCGCCCAAATAAATTCTTTCTTCGACGGGCAGTAAATTTTGCGACTGACCGGCTTCAAGTTCATCGGCATCTACGGTTGTTCCTTCAAGACGTGTTCCCAATACAAAAAGCGGTGGAGCAAAACCACCTAAATTCCAAAGCTGCTTAAAGTTAGCTTCGTAACGATTGGCATCGATATTTGATCCGATGCCCTTTTTTTGTCCCCGATAAAAGACATTAGCCGTCCAACCTTCATATTGTTCGCGAAGGGAAGACTCATATATATGCTCCATCACGACCATGGAACCTTCGATGGTCGTGTAAGTCGCATTTTCCGGGCCCACGCCGCGAACAGTTTTGACAACGTTTAATGTTGGACCCCACCTAGCAGAAAATCGAGTGTTCCATTGATCCCAGTAGCGTCCAAGATCGACACCCGCTTTGGCCGTCTTCGTTTGAAAAGAATTTTCTGTTTGCTGGGCCACTCGAAACCTGGGTCCTAAAAAACTTCGCTGCCATCCCGGAAACCAATAAAGTTCAGATCCCAGTGTTAAGCTTTGTAGCCGAGGGGACGCATGCAGTGCCGCAGTGAAAGAAGAAGCCTTGTTATCCAGCCGCGCATTTTTAAAAGTAATGTCTGTGAACGGAAGTTCCTCTGTCGAGGCACCAATTCCAAAACGAAGGATCTTGGCTTTCCCGACGGCCGCCTTTAATTGCAAATTGGCAAAGTCATTTTGGCAATCAGTTACAAAATAGACGCTTTGAAAAAGTCCATCAGCCATCATTCGGGACGCCATCAACTGAGGTTTTCGGATGTCGTAGCTGTCACCTTTTTCGAAAGGTTGATAGCGATCCATAATATCGCTGTTTAATCCATCTAAATCGCCGTAGTCAACATCACTGAATTGTTGTTTTCCATTTAGTTCAACCTCTTCTAAAATTGTTCCATCCCAAGCATGCGCTTCGACTCGAAGGCTGGGGCAAGCATAACCTTGACTACGAACCCCAAGATTGGCCCAGGCATCCACATCATTTAACTTTTCTGGCATTAAGGCTGCGCCTACAATTTTTCTTTTTTTCTCAGGTCGCAAAACACCATCAGCACCGTTAACAATTAAGGATTTAATTTTATCTTGCGGTCCCGACCAAACATTAAGAATCAAACCATCCCTTTCAAAACGAGGATTTTGATATCCCAAATTTTGAAGAATCGATTTTAAATGAAATTCAGATTGCGGAAGTGGAATATTCTTCCAGGATTCATTATCTTGGTCGCTGCCGCAAACTAAGACCTTCTCGTTAGAGTTAAGCTTCACTTTTCCTTCTTTAAGCACAATATTGGGGCATATCTTTTTGTCCCAAGCCTTGACCTCAAATAGAAAAAAAATCGGCATCAAAAAGAAAATAGAAATTCGCATACTCTACTTGTACGCGAGGAGGATAGAGGGTTCAAGGCTGAGTTTATTTCAATTCGATCATAAGAAATATTACGAAAACATCAAAAGTTCAGGGGCGCATATTGGTAAATTGCAAAGGCACGCCTATATCAGCCTTACGAACGACAGCCATACACTCTTGCAATGAATCAAGACTTTTGGAGCTCACGCGAACAAGATCATCATTGATCGCTGCTTGGACTTTAAGCTGCGAATCTTTAATAATTTTAACTAATTTTTTCGCAGCTTCTTTTTCAATTCCTTGAATCAAGGAAACCGCTTGTTTCCACATCATACCGCCCATGGCCTCAGGCTTTTCAAATTTTAAGGCTTGAATATCAACGCCCCGGCGATGCAGTTTTTGCATCAAAATATCTTTGATGGCACCCAATTTATAATCATCTTCGCCCAAAATCGTAATGGCTTTTTTATCCCACTGAATTTCAGCTTTGCTGCCGCGAAAATCAAAGCGGCCCACAATTTCTTTGCGGGCCTGGTTCACAGCATTATCAACTTCCTGCATATTTAATTCTGAAACGATATCAAAAGAGGGCATACAAAAGTTCTAACAAATCAAGGAAGCTCTGGCAAAGGTTCTTCGGGCTCGTCTTTAAAAATCTCTTTAACCTCGGCGGATAAAAACATTCGGCGATTGAGGAAATAAAAGATCAATCCACAAGAAACACCCGCTAAAAATCCAATCCAGTGGCTCAAGTAGCTGATGCTGGGATCAAAAGCTTCCGCTGGTAAAAAAAGCAGCAGCCCTACACCGGTAGCCCTTAGCGCCCGCTGGAAATAAGTCCGCTTGCTATCAAGCATGAAATATAACCCTAACCAGGTCCCGCCCATCCAATAGACAATCCCTGAAGCGCCTAAAAGTTGGACTTCAGGTGGCATTTTGGCAAGCACCACAAGATTGATCAAACCGCCCATCAAAAAAGCTAAACCTGGAAAAATAAGGACACCAAAGTACCCGCCAAGAAATGTTCCCAGAATAAAAAACAAAAAAGAATTAGAAAAAAGATGCTTTTCATCAGCGTGAATAAATAAAGATGTCCAGGCCCGCCAAATCTGATGCTGTTCAAACACGGCTTGATTGGAAGCCGTCATCCAATTTGCCGCGTGAAATAGGTCCCGCCAATAAATGATGCTGATCAGCGCCAGGAAAAAAGTGCAGAGCGCGCCGATAAAAGCGCTTAAGGGCGCAGGCTTTTTTGAAAGCCAGGTTTCTGTGATGACGTATTTCTCGTTCTCGCTCATGGCATCA
>JAYWDA010000404.1:0-2799 GCA_043780105.1 Pseudobdellovibrionaceae bacterium
AAATTGCTTCGAATGGGAAAGAATGTCTTCATCATTTAGCGTTGGAAAAATTCGACCTTATTTTGATGGATTGCCAAATGCCGGAAATCGACGGTTACGAAGCGACTAAAATGATTCGACAAAATGCTGAAAAAAAATGGGATGAAAAAATTCCTATTATTGCGATGACGGCCAATGCCCTATCGAGGGACCGAGATGCCTGCTTGGCCGCTGGCATGGACGATTTTATTAGTAAGCCTGTCGACTTTGAAAAACTTGATACGATCACTCAGCAGTGGGCTAAAAAATCATAATGGCTTTAGCCTCTGTCTTGCACCGTTTCCGAATTACTCTTTCTGATATCGACCGAGAGGTCTATACGGAAATTGATATTCGTTTAGCGAAACACCCGTCTGAAACTGAGCACTATCTGCTGACCCGCATGCTGGCCTACGTCTTAAATGAAGGGCCGGATTTAGAGTTTTCGCCCTTGGGATTAGGCGATCCCGACCAGCCAGCCATTATCCAAAAAGGCATTCATGGCATTTTACTATGGATTGAAATCGGTAATCCCAGTGCTCGAAAAATTCATAAAGCTTCGAAAGCTGCCAAAGTCGTAAAAATTTATACCTACAAAGATCCCGAAGTCCTCATCCGCGAAATTCAGGAAAATAAAATTTTCAATTCAAGTCAACTTCAGGTCTTTGCTTTTTCAGCAGGACTCCTTAATCGTCTGACAGAGCTGCTCCAGCGGGACAACAAGTGGACCGTGGTTCACAATGGTGGATCTTTAATGATTCAGTGTGGGGATATCCTGGAGCAGGGCGAAGTGAAATCTTACCCCGTGTAGTTTGATCTTTTTAAACCAGGACTCTTGCTTCTTTAGAAAAAATTCTTAACATGGACATGACGCTAGTGTTATTAGAAAAAGGTTGTCCGGCGCGGCCAAGTTCAAATAATTCTAGAATAGCTTGCGATGATTTCAGCTTTTCGTCGGCCTTCACAAGGCCCATACTCCAAGTCGGCATCATGCGCTGTTCGCTGGAGGCTTCGCCTTGCAATGTTATTAATTTGTGTCGCGAATCTAATGAGATTCTTTCGTAGCAGTCTCTAACTTTGGCTTCTGGGCCCTCAAGAACCTGCAGGAAATATCCATCACGAAGATTATTTTTTTGCGACACTTCAAGAATTTTTTTTAATGTCTTCGTCGCTCATGGGGCGTGAAAACTGACTGGTGTAGGCATGCATAAAGATTTGGGCCATGCTTGCTCCAACGGTAAAAATGATCCTTATTATTTTATCGGCAAAATTTGTGGAACCACAATTTATTTTGATTCCAGACTAGTTGTTGGTTGAGATAACTACTTGGCGATGCTGAATAATCAGCCTGCGTCAAATCACGACAATTACTTTGTTGTCTGAAAAACCGCTTTATGTCACCCTCCTTTGGTGGCAGATAGTCTGACACTAAATTAATAGGGAGAATGCAAGTATGAAGAAATTATTAGCAGTGCTTTTAGTCAGTGCAATGACAGCGGGAGTGGTTCAGGCCAAAGCCAAAGGCGAAAAAATGGGCGCTGATAAAGCGGCTGAAAAAACAGTCGAAGTCGGTGGGGCTGCGATGTATCCGTCAAAGGACATTATTGATAACGCTGTGAACTCACAAGATCACACAACTTTAGTTGCTGCAGTTAAAGCTGCTGGTTTGGTAGACACTTTAAAAGGCGCAGGTCCATTCACTGTTTTTGCTCCAACAAACGAAGCATTTGCAAAATTGCCAGCAGGAACAGTGGACGGCTTATTAAAGCCAGAAGCAAAAGCAACTTTAACTAAAATTTTAACTTACCATGTTGTGGCTGGAAAAGTTGATTCTAAAGCGCTTGTTTCGATGATTAAAAAAGGTCATGGCACGGCAACAATGAAAACAGTAGCCGGTGGAACTTTGTCTGCAATGCTACAAGGATCTGAAGTGATGTTGAAAGATGAAAAAGGCGGAATGTCGAAAGTGACAATAGCTGATGTTTACCAAAAAAATGGCGTGATTCACGTTGTTGATACAGTCGTTATGCCTAAGTAATTAAATTTATTTAAATGAAGTGAAAAAAGCCCGCTCATCCAGCGGGCTTTTTAGTTTAATCGTCCAGCCCTGTTTTTTTCTCAAAATAATGATTCAAAAAAACCAGCTGTTTGTGAAATCCTAATTCAAGCATTTCGGAGTAAGCTTCTTTAGCTGACCAATTCTGTTCTTGGATGCGGTAAAGCCCCATAATTAAACCTGTTCTATCGTGACCATGCTGGCAGTGAATAAAGAGAGGATAATTTGCAGGATTAGTTAAGACGGCGAGGATTTTTTCAACTTGTGCGTCTTTTGGTGCCCAAAATCCTGACATAGGAAGCGAAATCATCTCAAGACCTAAAGCTTTTGCATTTTTTGCTTCTGCTGCGATTTCGATTTTACTATTGTCGATATTTAAAATCGTTTTAACACCCATTTTTGCAAGGGCTTCTAAGCCTACCTTAAGCGGACGCGCTCCTCGGGAAATATGTTGATTGACTTGATGAAACGCCAGAATTGGGACTTCGTTTGAAGAGTCTGTCGCATAAACGGGTTGAAGCGGTAGAAACAGAAAAAGACTAAATAGTGTTGCAAGAATTTGCATGTGATCCTCCGTGATGAAGGATCTATCGTCTCATTCTTAGACATTCTAAATGGACGAACGTCCGGGTTTAATTCCCAGCCGTTAGTTTTTTGCTAAAAGCATTCATCACATAAAGATGAAGCATGGCTTGCGTGTATTTATAGATATACCAAGGAAGGGC
>JAYWDA010000405.1:0-4482 GCA_043780105.1 Pseudobdellovibrionaceae bacterium
TAGCCGCCACGAAAAATTTTGAAAAAAGCCAGCTTGAATTGCAGCGCGAAAAGTACCAGGATGCAGTTTCTGCCCTTGAAGAGTCTCTTTCAATTTCAGATTTACACACCAGACATCAAGCCATCGAAAAGTCGTTTGTGTCAGGCCTGGTGCCAAGCACTCTTATTATCGAAATCCATCGACAAATGGCTGACTACATAAAAAGTTTAAGTGAACAAGAAAACACTGCGATTGAAGCGCTAGCACAAGTCTATTCAATTGAAGGTCGTCTTCTTTCGGAGGGCTTATGAAATTTTTAAATTTAACTTTTTCTATTCTTGTTTTTTTAAATGGACGGCAAGTCTTGGCCCAAGAAGAAACTTCAAGAGTTCGTGCGGGATCGACTCTTGCAGTTCTTGAGGCAAATCTTAAAGATGGCTTTAAACTCTCTGATAAAGCAAAAAAAGTAATTGGACTAGTTACAAAACCATTGGGTGCAAAGCCGCATTTGATTCCACCAAGTGCCCTGGTGAACTATGGAGATCACGTCGGAGTGTACCGTCTAAGAAATGGTTGGTTGCAGCTTATCGAGCTTCAGAACAACGAAGTAGGAAAAGGCGCGATGCTCACGAGCAGCGCAGAATTAAAAGACGATGATGAAATTGCCACCGAAGGCGTCGCACTTTTGCGCGTCAGTGAGATGGATGCTTTCGGAGGTGAACAATGATCAGCAAAATTATTGCGTTTTCTATTTATAATCGAATGGCCGTCCTTGCTCTGACCCTCGCAATCTCGGTTGCTGGTTGGGTGACGTTTCAAAATCTTCCGATCGATGCGGTTCCAGACGTTACAAATAATCAGGTCCAAATCAATACGGCCGTGGACGGATTATCTCCTAATGAAACTGAAAGCAACGTCACTTTTCCCATTGAAACTGCCATGCGAGGCCTTCCTGGCGTGACCGAAGTTAGATCTCTTACCCGGTTTGATCTTTCGCAAGTGACGGTTATCTTTGAAGACGAGGTTGATATTTACCGAGCCCGGCAACTGGTGGCTGAGCGCTTGCAGGCGGTTTCTGGTTCTTTGCCAGAGGGAATACTTCCACAGCCTGGGCCGGTCAGTTCTGGACTTGGCGAAATCGTTCACTATTCAATAGAAGCAGACAAAATTGAAACAGGAGCCAAGCGACTTGAGCAACTGATGGAAATGCGAACGATTCAAGAATGGTTTGTTAAGCCAAGGCTTCTTACAGTTAAAGGTGTGGCTGAAGTCAACACGATCGGGGGATTTGAACGTCAGTTCCACATTCAACCAAACAGCGAAAAGATGGCGCGATATGGAGTTCAGTTTTCAGAATTAATTGAGGCCATCAAAAAAACAAATAAAAATGTCGGCGGGGGCTATGTTCAACAAACTGGCGAACAGTTCCTTGTTCAAGCTGTCGGCCTGTTACAAGATATCGATGATATTAAATCTGTTCCTTTGAAGTCGCTTGAAACTTTTCAGACCATCACCATTGGCGATGTTGCGACAGTTTCCCTTGCAACAGGATTACGCTCGGGCGCCGGTTTAGTAAGGGCCCGTGAGGCCGTGGTTGGCACTGTCTTGATGCTTATGGGAGAAAACAGTCGGACGGTTGCCATTCGGGTCGCAGAACGCTTGACCGAGATTCAGCAGGGTCTGCCAAAAGGGTATAAGCTTGAAACACTTTATATCCGTTCAGATCTGGTCAGTTCGACAATTGCAACAGTTGAACATAATTTATTAACCGGAGCTTTTCTTGTCATTGTGATTTTAGCTTTGCTGATGGGAAATTTGCGAGCCGCGCTGATTACAGCAGTGACGATTCCTATTTCACTATTGGTTTCATTCATTGCGATGAAGTACTTCAATATCTCTGGAAATTTAATGAGTTTGGGAGCGCTGGATTTTGGAATTATCGTCGATGGAACGGTCATTCTGCTTGATCACTGTGTTCGAGTTATACAAAATCGTTCGAATGTCCTTCAGCGCTCGCTGACTAAAGCAGAGCTTCAGAAAGCTGTCTATGATGCCACCGTTCATATTCGGACCGCGGCTGGCTTTGGGCAGCTGATCATCGTCGTTGTGTTTCTGCCGATTTTTTCTCTTGTAGGGGTTGAAGGTAAAATGTTTCGTCCGATGGCAGCGACATTTATTATTGCCATTCTTGCAGCCCTTGTTCTTTCGTTTACAACGGCGCCTGCGCTGGCAAGTTTACTAATGACCGGAAAAGTGGCCGATAAAGAACCCTGGCTCATGAAAAAGTTAGAGCATCTTTACGCTCCCATTTTGGATTTTGTACTTCGTCATAAAATGGCTACGATTTCGACAGGTATTATCTCGACCATCCTTGGAGCGATTCTTTTTGCGCAACTAGGTGGAGAATTTCTTCCACAACTTGATGAGGGAACGCTGCTGGTTCAAACAACTCGTCCCGTCAATGTAAGCCTTGATCAATCGGTTGTGCTTCAAGCAAAAACCGAAGAAATTGCAGCCACTTTTCCAGAAGTGGCTTACACGTTTTCAAAAATCGGAACTTCTGAAATTGCAAATGATCCGATGGGTGTTCACCAGGCTGATACTTATATCATGTACAAGGCTGAAAAAGATTGGCCACTGGTTGACGGCAAGAAGCGCACCAAAGGGGATGTCGCCAACGCGATTATCGAAAAGCTTGATGCCGAGTTACCAGGTCAATCTGTTTTAAGAAGTCAGCCCATTCAGATGCGATTTAATGATTTGCTTGAAGGGTCAAAGTCAGATGTTGCCGTGAAAGTTTTTGGCGATGATATGGATAAGCTGTCAAGCATCACGCAACAGATCGCCGCGATTGTTGGAAAAATTCCTGGGGCCGGAGAAGTTGAAACAGAATTACGTGGCACCTCGCCACTTCTAAGAATTATTCCAAAAAAAGATGTCTTAAGAAAAATGGGAGTTTCCACTCAGCAAGTCTTGCAAACAATCGGCGTCGCTTTAGGAGGTGAGGTCGTAGGTCAGCTGTATGAGGGCGTTCGTCGGTTTCCAATCTATGTAAGACTGGCGGAAGCCCAACGTTCTGATCTGCAAGCGATCAGAAATTTACCCGTAGGAATCGGGAGCAATACAAGCGTCCCACTAAAAGAAGTGGCCACTGTTCGCTTTGAAGAGGCTTACAGCACGATTGTTCGTGAAGATGGAAAGCGACGAGCCGCCGTTCTGATCAATCCGCAAGGTCGTGATACAGAAAGCTTCGTCAAAGAAGCCCGAGCCGCGGTGGACGCGCAGGTCAAGCTTCCAGAGGGATATTATATCGAGTGGACGGGCACGTTCAGAAATCTGCAAGAAGCAAAATCGCGGTTACTGATCTTAGCTCCACTTGCTCTCCTTTTAGTTTTGCTGATGATTTATGCGGCCTTCAAAAGTGTCGGCGAAACAATGTTAATTTTCGCCTGCGTCCCAATGGCGCTGGTGGGTGGAGTTCTTGGATTAATACTAAACGGTCTTCCATTTAGTATTACAGCAGGAGTCGGGTTTATCGCTTTATCGGGAATTGCCGTTTTGAACGGCGTCGTACTTATGAATTATTTCAATGACCTTAGGAAAGAGGGATTGGATTCACGAACGATTGTTACAAGGGGTGCGCTGCTGCGATTGCGTCCAGTTTTGATGACGGCCCTGGTAGATATTTTCGGATTCTTACCGATGATGCTTTCAAAAAGTATTGGAGCCGAGGTTCAAAAACCATTAGCCTCTGTCGTGATCGGCGGAATCGTGTCATCGACACTTTTAACACTTTTGGTCTTGCCAGCGCTTTACTTAGCATTTGATAAATATATGAAAACGAATAATCCCGATTTGTGAATTTAATTTTATTTTTGAGATGGCAAAATGGTAGGGGGTGCAGAGATTGAAATTCTTTAATGATTTCAATCCTTGTTTTTACTATTTCTACGAAGTATTACAAATACTGGCAATCTGTCTTGGTATCGTATCCAACGATCATAACAGTTCCATAAAACTCTTTAGAATCGCGTACGTTCCATGGTCGTGTGTAACCAGTACATCGAGTTCATTGGTTGATTGATCCTTTAATGCCGATACCCGCCTTACGCATATAAATAATCAGGGTGTCTATGTGCTTTTATCCAAGCTTTGCGATCAGAATCTTTGGCTGCGATTGTGCCCTTCAGCCAAGCTCGAATTGAGGGCCACCAAGATTTTTTTTAAATCTAAGGAACTTGACTATCATTCTAATGGTCGTTAGAATGACAGTAATGAAAAGACAACTCAAAGACGCTCTGTATGACCAGTTCGCAAGATCCACAAAAGCGCTCTCAAGCCCCAAGAGAATTGAAATTTTGGATCTTCTTTGTCAAAGCGAAAAGACCGTTGAAGCGATTGCCGATCAAGCGAATCTTGGGATCAAGAATGCTAGTGCCCAACTGAAAGAACTCAAGTCAGCTCTTCTTGTTGAGACCAGACGTGATGGCAAATACGTCTACT
>JAYWDA010000406.1:0-10379 GCA_043780105.1 Pseudobdellovibrionaceae bacterium
TGCTGATCTTCAATTCGAAAAATTTGTCAAATATTTGAAAAGCTCTATCCCAGGCCTGTTGGGGAAACCTGGAACCGCCTTTGATGAGCTTATTTCAACCCGCGTGAAGGGTTATTTTATAAATTTTGTAGATCAGTTATTCCTATCCTTAATCCAAGATCGGAATCTGATTTTTCACCTTGATCAAGTCACTGAAATTAAAAATACGAAGCATCAAGTTTATCCTTTGATCAGATTTTTAATTTTGCATTTTATGGAATCAAGCCAAGGTAAATTTTTAACAAAAGCCCAAGCCCCCGTAGGTGATTCATTCAAAGAAGCTTTGCGCCTTTGGACCGAACCAAAGCTAGTTCCGCAAGAGGCCATCTTAGATTTAGAATCTAGTTTGTGGGTGGACGTTGGTATTTACAATAAATACATGATTTCGCTTTTGTTTGAGCTGTGTGATCAAGGTTTTGAGATTGAATTTAATGGGACGCCTTTTTTAGCGTTAGATAATCCCTTTGAATTTATTTTATCTGTCGGTGACACCGAACAAAAAGAAGACACCCATTGGTTTGATCTTCATCCGCAGATCTTTTTTAACGGCACTCGCATTGCCAGTGAAGAGGTCAAATTTAATTTTGGCCAAGGCCAAGCTGGCTTTATTGAATACCGCGGGCAAATGTACCGGATTGATAAAAAACAATTGCCGTCGTTAAAGTCTTTGCAAAAATTCTGGGATCGCATCAAAGGAATCAAACAAACGTCGAAACATAATACTTTTGGAGAAAAGGTTTACCGTCTTCCAAAATCCCAAGCTCTTGAATTACTGATGCTACGAAGCCAGGGAATTGAAGTTCAAGGACACGGCGAGTGGAAGCAAATTTTTGATTATTACGAAACCGGCCTTGGCGTCGATAAAATTCAATTGCCTGATGGTATGCAGTCAAAACTTTTGCCGCACCAAAAAGAAGGCGCGCAGTGGTTGCATGACCTATATCAACTGCGTCTTGGCGCTATTTTAGCAGATGAAATGGGACTGGGTAAAACCTTTCAAGTTCTGTCATTTATGATCAGCCTTCAGCTGAAGCAAAAATTAAAAAAGTGCCTGATTGTGGTGCCTACGTCGCTAGTTTATAACTGGATGGACGAGAAGAAAAAATTTGCAGCCGACCTCCCAATGCGAGTTTTTCATTCCGCAGAAAAAATTGAAGTTAAAAAACTATTAGATGGCGATGAGCCTTTGGTTCTAATCACCACTTATGGATTAGTGAATGAAAATCCAGAATTTTTTCAAAGCCACGAATGGAATATCTTGGTCTTTGATGAAGCGCAGAATTTAAAAAATATCACCTCTCTAAGGTCTGTGTCAGCCCGGCAACTGACAGCCGATTTTAAGGTTTGTGTGACCGGTACGCCGATGGAAAATAATTACCTGGAATTCTTTTCTCTTTGTGATTTAGTCGTTCCAGGGTGCTTGGGAAATATTGATTTATTTCGAAAGCAGTATTTTAACCGTGAAGTTAGAACTGAATCTTTACGTGAACTGCGCCTGATTTCAAAACCGCTCCTTCTCCGTCGTACCAAAGACCAAGTGCAGCTGTCGCTTCCCGTAAAAACAATTCACAAAGTTCTTTTGCCATTTAATGAAAAGCAAAAAGAGATTTATAAAAAAATGGCCATGACCTTTTCAAGGCAGGTCGAAGATTTAATTCAAGAACAAGGCGAGCGCAAAGCACAGATTGCGATGTTTGCAGCCCTGATGCGTCTTCGTCAAATTTGCTCAGATCCAGCGGCGGTGCCCGGTGTGATTTATGATGAGCGCCCGGCTAAAGTGGAACACTTTATAAGCTCTTTACAAGAGCATCTTGAAAACAATGAAAGTGTGATTGTATTCACTCAGTTTTTATCAACACTAGGTCGAATTAAAGGTGAGCTTGAAAAATTAAAAGTTCCAGCTTTTGTCCTTCAAGGAAATGTCAGCGCTAAAGATCGCGTCGGTCTTATTTCTTCGTTTCAAGAGCATGACGGGCCAGCTGTGATGTTGATGACTTTAAAAACAGGCGGAGTGGGATTAAATTTAACCAAAGCGTCTGTCGTCTACCATCTAGAGCCTTGGTGGAATCCAGCGGTTGAAAATCAAGCAACGGACCGGGCCCATCGTATGGGTCAAACCAAAGACGTGAAAGTTTATAATTTGCTGATTGAAGGTTCGCTTGAAGAGCGCATCGCTGATTTAAAGATTAAAAAACAGGGATCCTTTGATCGACTTTTTGGTGTTGACGAAGAAGTTGAGGGTTCGCAAATGGAAGGCTCGCATGCACTGTCACGCGAAGACTTTATTTATCTGTTGAAATAGTTAGATATAAATAATCAGCGCTGGGCTTGGGAGCTTGAGCACCAAGAGGGCGGCGTTGCAATGCGGGTGATTTCACCGGCGCGAGTGTACAAGAAATCATTTCCTAAACTTAGTTTTAAGCGTTGCTGACTTTGCGAAGCACCAGAAATCAGAGCGATCTGCCCATAACCCCGCTCATCGGTCTCGATTGTTTTAGAAATATTTTTAAGTGTCCAGATGACGGGCCGACGAGCCACCGGCTGCAAATCTGCAAGGGTTAAAATTGTTGAAATTGTGCCCTCAGAATCCCGGCACATCAATTGAAAGTGAATCACCACAAAATGTTTTGTTTCGCAGTTTTGATGGCTTGAAAATCCATTCCCGGCCTGACAAGTCTGAAAAGTTTTTTCTTGGTAACCCAAAGTTTCAGAGGCCCTGCTTAAACCCAAAGATTTTTGTAACCCAAGCATATCAATCGCAGTTGCAGAGCTGGCCGAAGGCTGCGTGTGAGGAGTCGGTTCCAGAACTGGCTGAGGTAGCGGCAAAACTGATTTTGTAGCGCAGCCGGAAAAAAACAAAATGGGAAGAAGAAACAAAAATGATTTCATTGATTTCTTATCGGCATTTGACAGATGCTCTTAATGTATCATTTGGAGACACAATGGATCATCCCAAAGCCTTGGTTAAAAGCACAGAAAAATATGGAAAAGCTGTTTTTGCGGCGGGCACCATCAAAAAGGGCCAGGTCATTGCAGCTTTTGATGGAAAGCGTTTTGATAATGATTTCGAGGACTGGACAGATGACCTTTATAATCACGCCATTCAGTATGGAAAAACCGATTGGCGCGATTCGAAAGGGATTGCCCGGCTGATCAATCATTCCTGCGAACCTAATTGCGGCATTAAAAATTATTTTAAAGTGGTCGCCATGCGAGACATTAAGAAAGGCGAGCAGATCACTTGGGATTACGAAATGACCGAAAAAAATAAATATTGGAAAATGAAATGTCGATGTGGTTCAAAGTCATGTCGAAAAGTGATTGGTAATTATTCTAGAATGCCCATATCAGTGCGGAAAAAATACGAAGGATTTATTTCAGAATGGCTTTTAAAATAATCAAATCAAAAGCAAATGGCGTTCAACTTCTAAAACCGGCGAAGATAAAGGTTGAATCGTTACCTGCAAGTTTTTGAATTGTTTTTTTGCTAGTATTACTTCTTCATTGATTTTTTCTAAGCGAGCTTTCAGCAAAAAATACTTCCCGCCAGCTTCATAATATTTTGAGCTAACATCTAGAATAACATCCAAAGGCTTAAAGGCCCGAGCCATCACGAGATCCGTGTTGGCTAAATCTTTGGGGATATCGCCATGAAATTCTAAATTAGGAGCCAAGGCTTTGCAGCGTTTTAAAAAAGCCTGTTTCTTAGGGCTTTTCTCAAACAAATGAAATTGAATTTTTGGAAACTGAAGGGCGTAAATCACGCCAGGAAATCCTCCGCCAGAACCAAAATCAGCAACGACCCGAGAGGTCGGAGGAAAGTATTTCAGCGGAAGCAAACAATCGATCAGATGATTATCAATTAAATCTTCAAAGGACATTTGCCGACTGACGATGTTGAGCTCTTGATTCGCAGACCAAACTAGATCTAAGAAGGTTTTAACTTTAAGGACTGAATCTGGATTCAGCCCCAAGTTTAAAAGGTGAGGAGTTTTATCTTCAAAAGACATCAGCTATATGACTGCAGGTGCATTTCTTAAAAAACAGCGAAGTACGAGTTCAGTAAAATCGCCAGACAGCTGAGCCTCGCCCAAAGATTGGTTCGTCACAGCTTGATCCAATCGGTAGGAAACTCGACTGTAACTGTGACCACCAAACCCATGCGTCCCTTGAAGAGTGATTTCTAACCTGCGAGACACAGAATCCGAGCCTGGAAAATCCCGCACAGTTCCTGTCACATCGCTATTGCCACCCATGAGCATCAAAATGGCTTTTGAAGATTTTGGATTGATCACAACTTGCCTGCGCTCCAAAATCCGACTCCGAGATAGGTCCACCAATTCGCAAAGTAAAGCTTTGCCTGCGACCCTAGGAGTCAGGTCAGCCCACGTTAAAAAAGGCATCAACGTCAGAGCAGAAATAATCAATAGTGTTCGCATGGCGACTCCTTTTATTACTTAGCGCAAATTGGAATTTGAGCGCTGTAGAAATCTTCACGAACACTTGGTTGTTGGCAAGGTCCGATAAATAAAGTTCCCCCTGCTGTCACAACAAAATAAGAATCACAAATCTCAGTGCCGTGGTGGTTTAGGCCAGAGTAAATTAAACCCATCGCGCCCATATCTGTACCCATGTAGCAGATATCTTGCTTTGTCGTCAGATCCAAAACGTAGCCAAAAAGTGGAGTTGTCGACTTCTTAACATCTTCAGCCGTGATGCTGACCGTTTGATTATTTTCAGTCCAACGAACAGAGGCCACAGAATCATCAGCTTTTGCTTGAACTGCGCCCATTGAAATTAATGCGAATAAAAAAGTGACTAGTGTAGACTTCATATTTTCCCCCTCGGAAATCGGCTGATGATCAGCCTGATTTTCGAAGCTAGCACGAACTTTTGTCAGTTTACAGAGATTTATAAGCCAATTTCGTCGCTTAGTTGGCGCAATGTTTCCTGGGTGTTTTCAAAGTGCAGAATCACCGTGGTTGAGCCTTGGCCGTGATGACCCACCCACTGGCCTAAACGGTAGATTTCATAGCTAAATTGGCGATCTTGGGCGTAAAGACTTGGATCTTTGCAAGGCAAGCCATCGTCGTTAAAATACTCCGTTTTGAGGTATCTTAAAAAGCTCGCATTATCCAAATGATCTGAAATCTGCTGTAAAGTCAGCTGAACCCCCATTTGGCCTTGATAAATAGCATCCATCGCATAGTGGATATGTAAAAGCTCGCGGGTTTCGGATAGCGCAATGATCGAGCGAGCCGTGTTGCACGCACAGATCGTAAAATTGCCACCGGCAATCACGACATGCTGACCAAGGGTGATGATTCGGTGGGAATCGCCCTGATAGGGATAGATATCTTCACTAGTGATGCCCGGTGGAAAATAAAGATTCGCAAGCTTTAAAGCGGTGTCGTTACTCAAAGAACGCTCCTCAATAGCTGCCAAATACTTCAAAGGTAGATGACGGGTGCGGAAGAACTGTACCAATTCTTCAATCCCAGCCCAGGTCACATGATTCCGGTCCCAGTAAGCCGACGAATGAGTGATCAGCAAGAGTGGCTCAGCGTTCAACCTTAAAAATGGATACTGAAAACTAGAAATTCCTTCAAAATGAAATTGGTGCCCCCCGGATTCGAATTGACCTTCAGAGAGCTCAGCTTGGCTCTGAATGGGGCTACAGATTGTCCATAGCATGGACAGACTTATAAATATTACTCTTAACATCGTATTTCCCCCGGAATGAACCCGCTACAAAGACTCTATAGCGAAAGGCATGCCGATGTGTTATCACCCTTGCCATGGGAACTTCTGTTTGCTCCAGCTGCCAAAAATCGAAAGCCGCCTTAAGTTGTGGAATCTGTCACAGTACAATCTGTAAATATTGTGCGAAGTTTTTAGAAGAAGAAACTTTGTCTTACATGCCTGCGATTCCGCCGGATTTAAGTCACACCGTGTACTGTGAATCTTGCTATCATGAAAAAGTGGCGGGCCCGCTAGCCGACTACAATCAGGAATTAGAAAGCGCCAAAGAGATTTTGGTTTTCTTCAAAAACCAAGGTAAAGAAACGCGTTTGATCAAGCGTTTGGAAGACCCCATTCAAGTAGAAAACTGCATTGATTATCAAGATGCGGTGATGCGCTTAGCTTTTTTAACTTTAAAGGCCGGCTACAATGGCATGGTCGATATTGCCATTTCATCTGAAAAGGTTCGGACCGGAAACTATCAGACTCTAAAATGGAAGGGTGTCGGCATTCCAGCCCACATTCGGGCTGATAAGCTCTTGCGAGATAAGTCCTTAGAACAAACACCGAACTGATGGCGCAGCCCCTTTTTGTCATTTAATCAGGTCTCTTATTAGATTTAAGAGCTCCTTATAACCCATTAAAACCTTTGCTGATTTTCTATAAACCACCCTTTGGTAGGGTGACGTGCGGTCTATTCTTTATTCACCTAAGGATTTTAAGAAGCTCTTTTGAAACTACAAAATACCATGTTATTTTAATAACTTAACACGCTATTGTAAAAATCTACTTTTGGCATATTTCATGGAATGATCAAGACTGACCCTTAACCCTTTATATGTGGAGTCTTTCATGAAGTCTAAGTTCCTGGCATCGGCTGTATTGGCAACTTTGTTATCAGGATCACTGGCAAGGGCTGAAGGGCCTCCTCCGGTTTGGACTTTGGACGGACAGGCCAATTTTGATGTGAAAGCATCGTCTTTAGAAGATTACGAAAATCATCTACGCGTGCAAGACGCCGAAATTAAATTCCAACTTTTAGTGCGCGAAGGAATTAAGGTCGTTATCAAGGCCGAGCTCGAGCAACGTCTTGACCCTAAATTACGTCAAAAAGATTTTGATTTCCAAAAAGTGATTGAAGAGGCTTACATCCAAATCGAAACCGATAAGGTTTCTGGACTTCCTCGTGCGATTATTACATTCGGAGAGCACTCGATGGCCTTTGGTCAAAAATACAAAGAGCTTCCGATGTTTAAAGATGCGCTGATCTATGGAATTGCAAAACAAGGTGAAGTGATCGGTTTGACTGTAGAGCTTCCGCATAACTTTTTTAATATCGTTGATTCGGTCGCCATCTCAATTTTTGAAGCCGGTTCCAATGACTTAGAAATTGCTAAAGAAAAGGGCGCAAGCTTTCGTTTAACCAAAAAAGTTTCTGATCGTTTAACAGCGCAGGTTTCTGGTTTAATTAAAGAACTTCCCAACACGGATGAAAAAGAAAAACGTGGAAGTATTGGACTTGTATTTAACTCTGAAGACGGAAAACAAAAAGTTTGGTTTGAAGGAATCATTGTTAATGGGAACCCTAAATATAAAGAGACCACCATCGGCACACAATTGGGCGGATCTTATAAAGTAGGACCTGGTTCGATTGTTTTAGAATATCAATACTTACAAGATCAAGCCCACGAGCTGGCAGCGGCTTACAATTTGCCGGTCGGAGCTAATTTGATACTAAGTCCAGAAATTCGTCGTCGAAAAGACTTATCGGGAGCTCGGCCCGATGAAACAGTGATTGGCATTCGTGCGAGAATTTATGCTCACCTTGAATCCAAACATAAATTGTTAACGGGTCAGAAAAAGGATTAGGTCATCATGAAACCAGGGGCTAAGGCCGGCATGTTAGTATTACTGGCTCTTATGAGCCAGCCTGCTATGGCTGATGACGATGCCTCTTGGTTACATATGCAGACGCAAGTGAACTTTGATGGAATGTCTTCTACGGTCGACAAGTTTGAGAATAATTTGCGAGCCGCAGAAACTGAAATCGGCTTTGAGATTCTGCTGCATGAAGGAATTAAACTTTATCTTTTAAATGATATCACATCACTTCTTAAAAAAGGATCCGCCGAAGAAAAAGTTAAATTTGCCGAGATGCTAGAGGAAGCTTTTATTCAAATTGAAACGGATAAAATTTCTGGTCTTCCGCGTGCGGTGATTTCATTTGGTAAACAACTGATGGCCTTTGGACAGGGATATAATGAAATTCCTTTGCACGAAGATACTTTGCTTTATGAACTTACCCGGCAGGCCGACGTCATTGGTTTAACGGTCGAACTTCCCAATCATTTTTTTAAAATGGTGGATTCAGCAGCTATTTCAGTTTTTGAATCCGGCGAAGCCGATTTTAAAATATCCCATGAAAAGGGGATGAGTGTTCAACTAAAAAAGAATTTCTCAGAACGAATGGCCGCCCAGCTTTCAGCCTTGATTAAGCAAAATCCAGAATCCGATCATCTAGAAAAACGTGGTAGCATAGGTTTTGTTTTCCAAAATAAAGACGGCTCAAAAAAAGTATGGGCTGAAGGAATCGTGACCGAGTATCGACCCGAAACCCCAAATCATACGCTTGGTTTTCAGGTCGGAGCCTCTCAGAAGTTGGGCCGAGGCACAATTGTTATTGAAACCGAATATATTATGAATCAAGCCGCGGACTTAACCATCGCCTATAATCTTCCAGTAGGATCTCTGTTTGTCTTAAGCCCCCAAATACGTTGGCGCAAAGGCTCTACAGAAAATTTTCATGATGATACAATGATTGCCATCCGGGCGCATTTAGAAACAGAGACAAATGCTAAACACAATCTGCTTAAAGGCCGATTAAGGAGGGGATAGTGTCCCTTTTTAAAAAGATTTTTATCATGTCTTTACTGCTGACATCGTCGGCTTGGGCAAAGACTTCTGCGTTGCAAGACCTGATGCTAAGCTTTGGCATGATCCAAGATCCCAATGTTCAGATTTGTTCTGAAGATATGCCAGTGGATCATTCCTCATCAGCGACTCAGTTGTGGGCGCGAGCGGAAGCTGCGGCCGGCGATTACAGTAAGTGCAAAGCTGCTGAATTTTACCACAGCCTTATTATCAGTCACCCTGAAAGTCCCCTTTATAAAGAAGCTTACCGAGCCTTTATTCAAACTTTTCTGAATGCTCAGGATTATGTGATGGCGATGAACAAAGGTAACGAGTACTTAGACGCTAATCATGGAAGTAATGATTCTGAATATATTCATCTTCTTGTTTTACGAGGTGTCCATGGCCAGATTCAGCAATTATCTGGAAGCACAGCTAAACAAAATGATTTTATCGCCTACAGTTTGGGCGCAAGTTTCGAGCAGAGTGAGGAAGCTCCGCTACTGTTAAATTTAAGATATCGATCCTTTCTGGAAAAGTACCCGAACTCACTTTATAAAAAAGAAGTCGAGGGAATGGTGAACGAGTCTCGTCAAGCCTACGGACAAAAAATTCTGGGTGACGCTAGGGAAATGGTTTTAAGGATGGATTACCCTACGGCTTTTATGAAATACAATGTGATCTTGCAGTGGGGCCCAGCGGTTGAGGTGTTCGGCGAAGCTCTTTTTGAGATGATTAAATACAATCTTGAGTTTGCTTGGATTCTATCTGATAAAAATTTGTTGAATGATTTTAAACTCAATCAACTTCTAAAGCGAGACCTACAGATCGTAAGCACTCCCGCAGAGCGGACCCTGCTTTCGCAGAAAACTCAGAAAAAAGCTGTTAGTTATTTGCAGCAAATGAAAGAGAATTTACCGGGCAGTCCGTGGACGCAAAAAGCTTTGCTTTTGCTGCCGAACTAGCTACTGTGGCAAGAGTTTAAGACGGATTTTGGTTTTTAAGCTCTTTGTAGACTCTTCGAATGATAAAATAAAACGCAATCGTTAAGACGCCTGCACCTGATATAAAAAAAATTTCCATAGCACTTAATTCAATATCCAAGTTCAATGTCCTTAAAATTAGTTTCTTAAATCGTCCCAGACCTGAGGTTCGATCAGATATCCATCGTGACCACTGTCTTCAAAATTAGTGTATTGAATCCGTAAACCCAATAGCTGAACCTCTTCAGTATAAGTTTCCTTTGGGACATAGACGTCTAATTGTCCTGAATAAAGAAAAAGTTTTATTTGCGGTGCGCGAGCTAAAGAATCTTTTAACGTCGAAAGCAGCAAAGGATCTTTTTTCTTAAAACCTTCCATTAGCGCGTCTGAGGCCGGATTGTTTGCAAGATACTGAATACTACTGGCTAATCTGCATTCGTTTAAAGGCCAGGTCTCAGGCGTTTCGCCGTCGGCTTTTAAAAGATTCAAAGCCTCTGTGCACTGATTGTTATCATCACCGCTATTCATTTCAAGTTTTGCAATTAAACCGACGGGCATGCTTTGATTTGAAAATGTTTGAAAGATAAACGCATCCACAAATCTTGAAAGGCGATTGTTTTGGAGGACGCCTTCTTTATCGACCAATGAGATTAAAGAGCTATGCAAGTTATCCCAGCTGGAAGGAAAACCTAAAATTAAAACCGC
>JAYWDA010000407.1:0-3197 GCA_043780105.1 Pseudobdellovibrionaceae bacterium
TTAGCAGCCCTTGAAAAACTAAGAGATCTTTTTAGTTAGATTAAAAACCCTTGAGGACGCTCCAGCGTGTTCAAACTCGAGGACTGGGTTTTCAACCCGCAAGAGGTGAGTTTAAGGAATCGCGATGGGGCGAAGCCACTTTTTCGCTCGACCTTAGTCCTCGACAAACTCCCTGATCTAGACTGTACAAAAACAAGCGCTAAAAAGATCCTGAAGGTCTATGAAAAATGGCTTTCTGATGGTGGGAATCATTCTGATTTTTTCGTCTGCTTTTGCAAATCAGCCTGATTGGTCTGAAGGGCATCTCGTGCCTCAAGGTGGGCAAACGAATCCTTATCAACTCAATGACACTGATTTTCTTTCGTCGCGCGAAAAAGGCCGTTTGCACGCACAAATTTATCCGGTTGAAATTACGGGGGCATTACCGCCCTACCGACCGATTAAAAGTTTAATTGAAGATCTGGATCAAAATGTTTTTAGGCATTGGATTTCTAAATTCGTTCAAGGCGTTTCTAAAATTAAATCTTTTGATGATGTTGAGAAGGGTTTGGGACTGCATCCTTATCCCCTGGAAACGGATCAAGGTGTGTATGCAGTTCCTTATCCCGGTGGTGTTCGCCCGCAGTCCCGTTTAGGAATGGGTTTGATTGAACGTGACGGTGCGGAAGGTTTTACCTTTAGCTGTGCGGCTTGCCATTCCTCAAGACTTTTCGGCAAAACAGTTTTAGGAATGACCAATCGATTTCCGCGCGCCAATGAATTTTTTGTGCAAGCGAAGCGCGGAATTAAGGCGATGCCCCCGGGTCTTTTTCAAAAATTCAGTCATGCCACAGACGCAGAAACTACTTTGTACGAGGAAACTCGAAACAACATTCGTTTTGTGAAAGTGAAATCCCCAGTGACGTTAGGTTTAGATACTTCACTGGCGCAAGTCGCCCTTTCCTTAGGTCAAAGGCAAAACGGTCCCTGGGCTGAGAAAAATTTGCGGCCGGAGCTTAAAAAAACTCGGGATTGGTTGGAAGATCATCCGGCGGATAGTAAACCAGCGGTTTGGTGGAATTTAAAATACAAGAATCGTTGGCTCTCTGATGGTTCAGTTGTCAGTGGAAATCCCATCGTGACAAATATTTTATGGAATGAAATTGGACGAGGGGTTGATCTGCATGACCTTTCGCAGTGGCTTCAAGCCAACTCACGAATTGTTCAAGAGCTTGCGACGGCGGCGTTTTCCAGCGAAGCGCCGCTGTTCACAGATTTTTTTCCGGCAGAAATGATTGATCTTGCAAAGGGAAAGGCCGGCGAGAAAGTTTTTGAAAACACCTGTGCCCGCTGTCATGGGCATTATGAAAAAAACTGGAGTCGTTTACCAGAAGACGCCCCCTTGCTTGAAAAGCTAAAAACTTATAAAGTGGTTTATCCGCAAAGGACCCGCGTAATTGACGTCGGTACAGATTCGTATCGAAGACAGGGAATGCAATCTTTAGAGCGTCTGAACGATCTTCAGATTTCAAAAGACTACGGTGTTATGGTGAAAGCGCAGAAAGGTTATGTGCCACCTCCGCTCGTGGGAATTTGGGCTCGGTGGCCCTACTTCCATAATAATTCTGCGCCGACACTTTGTGATGTCCTTACTCCCGGTTCAGAGCGAGGCCGAGTGTACTGGGCTAGACCAGCGGATCAGCCGCAGGAAGATTTTGATGCCAGCTGTAATGGCTATCCAAAAAACCTAAGTGAGGATAAGAAAATCCCTCAGTATAAATATGACGCCTCGAAAGCCGGTCTGGGAAATAAGGGCCATGACGAAGGGATATTTTTAGAAAAGGGTCGGGAACTTCTAACTCAAGAAGAGAAGCGGAATTTGATTCAATTTCTTCAAACTTTATAAATCACGGGACTTTATTTGACCAAAATATTATTTGTTACAAATGATACAGCGCCATGGATTGATAGCGATCAGGTCATCCTTTCACAAAAGTTTAAAGTGCAACGAAGACACTTAGACATTTCATATTATATAAATTTAATTCGGCTTTTAAATGATATCTTAACTTCAGACTTAATCTACCTTTGGTTTGGCTCATTTTCAGCGCTGCCATTGTTGGTTCTTGCAAAAATATTTTTTAAAAAAATTATTATCGTCAGTGGTGGATTCGATGTAGCAAGACTTGATGAGTTTAATCACGGGGCCTTTGCAGAAGGAAAAAAAGGAATCTATTTAAGAAGATTTATTTTTAAAATGGCCGATTTGGTTTTTTGTGTTTCCGAATCGAATCGCAACGAAGCCATATCCAATGCGAAAATTTCAGCCGAAAAAATCAGTTTAATCCCGCTTGGTTTTGAGCCTTTATTGCCCTTGAAATCAATTCCGGCTTGGAGCCAAAGAAAAAAACAGGTGGTCTCCATCTGCTCCGTCGGTAAGAAATATTTTAAGATAAAGGGTATCGACCAACTGATCAAGGTGGCAACATCAATGCCTGAGGTCCATTTTGTCCATATGGGAAATATTGAACGCAATTTACTACTAGAAATCCAAGAAACGATTCCAAGCAATTTGACACTAAAAGGCTTTGTTCCCTTTAAATCACAAGAATTTCTAACCACCCTTGGAGAAAGCAAAATCCTGCTCCAGCTGTCGGCATATGAAAGTTTCTGTTCCGCTGTTGTCGAGGCAGGGTTGTGTGGTTGTTTTCCGATCACCTCGGACCGGTTTGGTTTGAGCGAATTGACAAAAATTTGTGGAAATTCTGTACCCTATGGCGATTTACCCCAGGTGATCGAGCTGATTACAAAAGTGATCGATTCTGATCAAGATTGCGGACAAATAGCAGGAAAATTTATGAGCCATTTTAATTATGAAATGCGGCAGTCCCGCGTCCTAGAAATGGTTCAAAGCCTCCTCCGGGATTGACATCATTATCGACCTGTTGCAACATCCTGGAATCAGTGGAAAACGC
This sequence comes from Pseudobdellovibrionaceae bacterium, assembly GCA_043780105.1. GTDB lineage: Bacteria > Bdellovibrionota > Bdellovibrionia > Bdellovibrionales > Bdellovibrionaceae > JAYWDA01. The sequence goes on from JAYWDA010000407.1 coordinate 2,955, forward strand.
GCACCTAAATTACAAAAATTTTCAGACTATTATTGACGCAAAATCCAAGTCTCAATACTGGAAAGACATTCGCGAATATCGCGAGTTGCTGTGGGTTTTTGCTTTAAGAGATATTTCCGTGCGCTACAAGCAGACAGTGATCGGAGTTCTGTGGGTTTTAATTAAACCTGTTTTGACGATGCTGGCATTTACAGTTGTTTTTAATCGTATCGTCAAGGTTCCAGAAACCACTCTTCCGTATCC
>JAYWDA010000408.1:0-7301 GCA_043780105.1 Pseudobdellovibrionaceae bacterium
AAAATTAATGACGGGGAACAAGCGAAAATGAAACTAGAGGCTCTGTTTTAATTCTCGGGCCGCAAATTTCTGTGCGTCTTTGGCTTCATCAAGAACCGAAGACATGCCGAAAAATTCATGGGTGACACCGTTATAGTTTTTATAATTCACTTTAACTCCCTGTTCTTTCATTTTCTCAGCCAAGTCTTTACCTTCTGACTGCAAAGGATCGATTTCAGCCGTTATAATTGTGGTTTCCGGTAAACCTTTTAAGTTAGCGGCGACCAAATTAATTCGAACATCCTTGGCTTCATCCATGGAATTCAAATAATTTTTCATAAACCAAGCCATCATCGGTTTATTTAAAGGTTTTGCATCTTTGTTTTTCTGATAAGACTTTGTTTCCATATTCGAGCCGGCCACAGGATAAACCAAGAGCTCATGAACTGGCATTTGAATTTTTTCATCGCGGGCTCTGATAGCAACGTTCAGGGCTAAATTTCCACCTGCACTTTCCCCTGCCAGCGCGATATGTTTTGGATCACCGCCAAAGGACGCCGCATTTTCTAACACCCATTTGTAAGCTGCAAAGGCATCTTCATGAGCTGCTGGAAATTTAAATTCAGGACCTTTTCGATATTCCACAGCCACAACAATTGCTTTTGTACCTTTGGCCAGGGCTCGGGCGCTGCCATCATAAACATCATTGGTCGCAATGACAAAACCGCCACCATGATAATAAACGATGACAGGCATTGGACCTTTTCCTTCAGGGATATAAAATCTTGCTGGAATTTCGCCCGCAGCGCCGCGAACCATTTTATCTTCGATTTTTGCAAAACCTTCTTGTCCCTTCTTTTTTTCTTTATCACTCATGATGGATTTTACGGCATCAGCCGGGGTTGGTTGCTGTCGAGCTTCCTGAGCCGTGATGTTTTCAATCGGAGATCCACCTTTTAATTTCATTTCATTTAAAATCTTTTTCATTTCTGAATTCGGCTTCGGCGCCGCTGAGGTCTCGGCATAAGCGAAACCTCCAAAAGCACTGACGGCAAAAAAACATTTTAAAGCTAAGGGAAACACTTTTTTATTCATATTAATTCCTTTCAAGGGGAGAATTCTTAAGGAAGCCTAGACCAATTTTAAAATGATTTGGTGACGTTCACGTCATATCCCAAAATAAGATTTATTATTTTCAGGACCTTCTAAGTGCTTAAAAGAGATCAGGTTTTACTGAGTTAAAATTTATTTAATTCGGCTTTAATATGATCTTAAGGCTCAGGGAGTATTCTTAGATCAAGAACAGCATCAACCCACTCCAAAGGAGTCTACAATGAAGAACTTATTACTGATCACCGCAATCATCGGCTTTGCAGGTTTCTCTCAAGCTCAAGAACCCAGCGCTCCAGCTGCGCCAGTAGCACCTGAGAAAACCAAAATTGAAAAGGTAGAAAAAGTTGAGCCCGTCAAAAAGGAAAAGCCGGCAAAAAAAATCGGCAAAAAATCAAACAAAGATAAAAAACCTGCAGTTGAAGCATCAGGCAAATAGCTTTTAATTCCATGGGGCCGACCCTAGAATTTCTAGGGTCGATCGCATTTACTCGCCAGAGCAATCTTCCGAGACCCATTTAAAATTATCACCATCAGAAAGCTTTAGGTTCAAAGCTGAAACACTTTTCTGAAAACTTTTTTGCTTTTTTTCCTGAACACACTGTTGATACCCTTTTAGCATTTTAGCCATTTCTGTTCTGACACTTTCAGATCGCAGCAAGCCAACATTCTGAAAGAGCAGCTCATAATCCGCCTTGCTCACAGGATTTGTGTTTTCAGCTAAACTATGGGCTAACAAGTAGGGAGTGTAGTCACTGAGGTATTCAACCGAGCAGGACGCCACCCAGAAATCCTGGGATAAAAATATTTGTATTAATGATTCTGGAGTGCCTTTTAAATATTCGATGCAGGTAAAATCTCGAAAATAAAAGTTCTTACTGGCCTGGTGTTCCTGGACAACAGCAATATGGTTCTCCTCAAAAAACCGAAGAACAATTTTTTCACAGCGTAAATCCGTGTACCCATCCAGGCCTAAGCTTTCCCGCGCACTACAAGTTTTTGCAAATCTCTCAAGATCGTCTAGACCTTGTCGTTCGCTCAGGGCTATTTTATTAAACCAGCTTATAAAGCGGGCGTCTTTTTCGAGCCCCAGTAAGGTCGCTATTTTTTTTGGAGCTCTACATTCGTCTGTTATGGTTAATTGCACCAACCAGTTATTTTTTGTTCCAAAAATGCTGTTGCCCAAATTATTGGTGTCGATTCCGTCTGAAACGTAAAGTCCACGCCGCACCTGACGGTTTGTCGAATCTAGGTCACCGCCAACTAATGACAACATCCAGCTTTTTTCACTTAAACGATGCTCCGTCATGTCCTGGGCTAATATTTCTTTTCGGGTAAAATGAAAAACTTCTGCAGGTATCGATTTTTTCTGCGCAAGAATTTGCTGAGCATCATATTGCGGGTCACAGGTAATGGCCTCGGGGTGTTGACCAGAGGCGACTTTGGCTGCCTTCATTCCCGCACAGCTAAAGGACATTAAAACAGAGCCCAGAAAAATAAACTTAATTGAGTTCATACCTTCAATGGTAATGAGGGTCCTTTTTTTGTCAACGGCTTCCTCAGCAACCAACGATCAAGCTGTCTTAGGACCCATTGAGGATCCTCTAAGGCAATATCATGCCCAGCCCTAGGATGAGTTTTCATGGGAAGTTTCCACTTCGCTGCCATCTTCCTAGAGCAACTTGGGTGGACAATCTTATCCTTTTCAGAGAGCAAAATGAGAAGGGGCATTGTCGGCGGTTTTTGTCGTTGTGAAATTTGAGATGCCAGCCACAGTTGGCGAAATAAATTTTCTAGCCGGACTGGATAGCGTGCACTCCGAGCCTGCCACTCTTTGGCCAGGGTTTGAATTTTTTTATTTGGCAAATCAGTGATCAAACTTAGAATCAGCTCCTCTTTGATCGCACTATTCTTTGGCTGGCTGGCTTTGAACAGTTGCAACCACGCAGCCCACTGGAATCGATGGTAAAACTTAGAATCGTTAAGGCTTGTATTAATAAGTACGACCCCCGCCACTTCCTCGGGATAAGCATGGGCCCATTCTAAGGCAAGCATCCCACCCAAGGAAAACCCGACTAAAATTTTTGGCTTTTTTCCGGGCGCTTGAAGGCGAAGCCCTTGAATATTTTGAGCCACACTCAACGGTGTGGTTTTCTTAAAACTTTTTCCATTTCCAATGATATCCGCTGTAACAACGAGATCTTTTTTAAAATGCTTTTTCATTAGAGGGACAAAGTCTCCCCAATGAAATTCTTCACTCACGATGCCGCGAATTAAAACCCATTCCATCTGCAAAGATTAAGCTTAATGACACCCTGAAAGCAAGCTCAGGAAATTGTTAGAAATGGTAAGTGAGTCCAAGACTAACACTATCGTATTTATCATATAGGCCCAGCAAAGTTTCCTCGGGCCCTTGCAGCACTTGCCCTTCGATTTCTAAGGACAGCGAATCATTGCACCGAAAGCTCGCACCTAGGCGAGCTAGGGACGATTTTCCAATCGTGTCGTAGATAATTCCGCCTAGGAATTGCAGATCATCGCCCCAGGGAATTCGAAAGCCAAGGGTCCAGGCCTTCTGATAAATTGATTTTAAAAAGCTGATCTGATTTTTAGCCTCAAGTCTTTGCATTTCATGTTGAAAAATAAATGTTAAAAGTCCCTTTGAAGTTTCAAAATTTTTTTCAAACCCAAGAACGCCTGATATGACTTCCCCAGGTAGTCTTGTATCATCACTTAAAGGCTTGGTTCGATTGATTCCGCCTTTGACGGACCAAGTTTCAAAGGGCAGTACGAACGTCCCAGCTAGGGCGCGATGTTTAAAGTAGAGCGGTTTTAAATTCACTGGCGAATTCATCAGCAGAGTCAGCTTCGGCACAAGCGAAAGTAAAGTCCCTGAGCTATTGATAATCACATTTGGATCTTGCGCAAGCCCTTCGTAAAAAACCAGCTGACCTTCAAAGGCAGCATTCTTTCCACCTAATCTAAGGGCGTAGTTATTTGTTAAAGAATTGTTGATATCCTCGCCGTCACCGACGACATACTTAGTGTCAGCTGGCACTTGAAATTCCGTGTCGTTAGATTCAATGGGAATTCTTTGACCCCTCGGCCACCAAGGACTGCGGTCCCCCGGAAGTCTTGGCTTTGTTTGCTGAGGAATATAAAAAGCCTCCCACTGCCAAACAGAGCCTTCCTGCGATAATGAAATTCCGGCAGAGGCCAAGCTTCTGGGATTTGTTGGATCTTTCCAGTCTTTTGAATGAATCACGTCTGCCGGATTTAAAAAATCAGGACCTTCAGGAATGATCGTTTGATAGCCCGCCCGCAAAACAACTGTCGATGATTTGTTTTCAAGATAAAAACTGCGAGGGTTAAAACGAAATTTTTCGAACGAATCCTTTGAGACTTGATCGGTTTGAAATTCAAATTCAGTCTTAAATCGCCATTGGGGTTTTGTCGGCTGCGACTTCCAGTCAAATTTAAGATCACCATTAAAGCCGCCCGCAGCACCTGCTGACTCTTCATTTTGACTGACGCCAAATTGCTTATAGTAGCCTTGCAGAGAGCCGCCACTCTTCGCCTGAGCCCAGCCTTGATAACTGCCCAGAAAGAGCAGAACAACCCACCCATGCGCTTTTATCATGCTAATCTTCCTTCAATGCTCCTTGTGAGAAATCTTTTATTGAAAGGCCTGAGTTGACTTTGCTTTGCGAAAATTTCACTTGTGTTGAGCGTCCATTGAATTGATTTTTAACATCAATCACTTGTGCCCGCATCACGGAGCCAATTTTTAAATATTGTGAAAAGGTCACCGTTTTTTTTATTCTGGTTCCAATGTAGTACTCAGTGGAAAGCGGAACAGAATCTTTTTTAGAAATTTGTGTGATCACCTTGGAATAACTAGAAGTCCCAGTGGCCGGAATAATTTCAATCCACCAAGCTTGTCCATCTTCTTTAGCTAGTTTTAGATTTGATGATTGGATGGCCTCAGAACTTAAGTCCTCGGGGCTGATTTCGGATCCAAGCAAACCCGCTTTTGTTTTTCCGGTCACAACCCTTCGAACTTGGCCGCTTGAGGGAAGGTAAATCCACTGACTTTCTTGTCCTTTTTTGTTCACTTGACCTAAAAACCCCATGCCCTTGATATCAGCCGGAGATTCAATCTTTGCTAACACATAGAAATCTTTTTCTCTTAAGGTTTTTAATTGCATGGACCGCGACTTCACTTCGCCATTTTTTTCAATAATTTTCATTTCAACATGGGCTTGATCATCGTGAGCATCCAAATGTGTCTGAGATTTCACAAGGATATCCTTCGGCGTTTCAGCATTGGCTGACGGCGTGAAAAATATAAACATCACTATAACAAGTCCAGCGATTTTTTTTAAATTCCCAACTTCCTGATCCATCGCTAATGACGCGTGGACCTTGACAGGCTCTTTCAATAAATTTGGAAATATTTTTAAAAATGCTGGCAAGAAAAAAAGATCTGCTAAAAAACCGGCTCCGACAGAAATCATCATAAAAACTCCAAAAATCTGATTCATTGAAAAACTTGAAAATATAAAGATCGAAAAACCAACTAGCATTAAAAAAGATTCGAACAAACAGGGGTTTGCTTCCATCAAAAGCGAACGTTTCAAGGGAAATGTACTCTTTTTCATTAAATTGCGCAAACGGCTCAGCAGATACACCGTATTATTAAAAGCAAAACCTAAGGCAATTGAAAAAATCAGCGCGACACCAGGTTTTACAGAAATTCCCGTGATGGTTAAAGCGCCCATCAATATCGCTGGCGGAATAAAATTTGGTAAGCACGCGACCAGCGCCCAACGTAAAGATCTGAACGTTAATCCTAAAAATAATCCAATCACGACTAACGCCTGCCAAAAACCATAAACTAATTCTCGAGCGACATCATGATTGATGGCATGCGCGCCGACAGCCATACCGCCCTCGACGATGTCCAATTGGGGGAAAACTTGCAAGATCTGATGGCGAATTTCTGCCCGCGTTTGATCCATTTGAGTGGTCGGGACATCTTTAAGCCGAATCATCAGTCTTAAGTTTTTTGCGTCCTCGGTCAAAATCTGACTTAAAGGATTTCTTTCAGCCATAGAGAACATAAAAAATGTTTCTGCAATTTCATTTTTTTTATCAGGAACTCCATTTTGAAAAAAATCTGTCAAAGTCACGACGCTTCCAACGTGGGATATCTTTCTTAATTCCTTAGAAACTTGCGCTAAGCTTCTTAAGGCCGCAGGGTTTTTCCAATACTCAGACGCCCCTGCCTTTAAAATAACATCATAAGAAACAATCCCACCGTAATTTTTATCTAAGGATTCGGTCGACGCCCTGACCAAATCTCCCTTTGGCAGATCATCAAACAGCTGACCTGAAAAGTTAAGCTTAGCAGAAAGACCAGCTCCAAAAAAAGAAACAACCAATAAGAAGACCATAATAAGCTTTGCATGGCGTAAAGAAAAAATCGACCAAACAGCAGGCCTATCAAACCAAGAGCGCATCCGAGGTTGAACCCACGGCAAAGCCACTAAGATCATCACCTGACTATAAATTGAAATGGCTGCAACAACTAATGCGACGGTTAAACCATATTGGTAAATCAGTGGAATCGGCGATAGCACTAAAGCTAAGAAACCTAAAGCAGTGGTCCACGATCCCAAAAGATTTGGTGTTAAAAGCTCAAGCCAAGTATCAACCGCTGCTGACCAGCGTTTTTTATAATCAGGATCTTTTGACAAGGGATTTTGCGACCAAAGATGAAGGGTATGAATAAGCAGGCTCATCATCGCCACACTAACAATCACCGGTAGCGTCACAAGCACAATATTCATGGGAACTTTAAAAGCGGCAAGCATTGCCAAGGCAAAAATATTTCCACTGAGTAATGTTAAAAAAGCACAGGCAATCGCAGTCCAGTGAGAAAAAAGAAAGTAAAAGATTCCACAAAAAACAATCACAGCCACAAGTAAAAACTGACTGAGTTCAGATTGAATCAGCTTGGATAATCTGGACTGAATCAGGGGCACTCCAGCTTTAAGAATTTCTGCTTTAGGAAATTCTTTCTGAATTAAATCTTTCATGTTCTCATCAAAGCGGCCGACTTCAGCGGTTGTCGTTCCTTTCGCTTCAAGAGCAATTAAAGTTGATTTAAAGTCAGCTGTTACAAGTAATGGGTAAATCAGCGGATTGGC
>JAYWDA010000409.1:0-1705 GCA_043780105.1 Pseudobdellovibrionaceae bacterium
CACAGTCACACCTAAAAATGTTAATTTGATATTTGCCTGGACTCCCATCTTTTCTGCCCAATGATTTTCCCAAAGATAATTTGTTGAACCAAGTTGCAGTAATATCAAACGAGTCATCTTTTCAGCACCTTTCTCTGACCATTTAAATCCCATTTTTTTTATTCGTCGTTTTATTTCGCGCATGATTCGCTCTACAAGCGAAGTTACTTTCGGATTTGATATCCCAGTTTTAACCCAGTTCTCGATATAGGTAAATAACTGAGTCTTGGCATTTTCAACAAACGTTTTGGCTTTTTTATAACCCATCATTTTAAGTTCTAAAATAAACCCATCAAGGGCCTGTTTCATCTTTAAAACATGAGCCTCGATCTTTAACTTATCCTCTAAGGATTTCAAGGGATCGGCGTCAGCCTCGGGCAACTCTAAATATAACAAGTCGTGCAATTCGTCGGAGATCTTAATCGCCTCATCCTTACCCACCATCTCTTGATACCTCAGAAGTGGCGTCAACTCATGCGTCATATGGAACAAACAGCGCTGGTGGCTTAATGCGAGCTTCTTGAGATGACGAACTAGCTCTTCTTCGCCGTCGGTTATTAACGTTCCAGCGATCGGTTTAAATTTTATTTTATCGCTGGGGTGGTTTTTGTTTTTAATAAGTTTTGAAATGTCTTTCCAGCTCGCACGGGTCCAGGCTCCGAAGGGAATCACACTTCCGTCCTTATTGTAGCCTATCAGAATTTTTATTTCCCCACGATTTGAACCCTTATCATCGAACTCTTTTTTAAAGCCGGTTCCGTCAGCAACTAAATTATCAACCCGCATCTGCTGATTCATATTTACAGAGTCTGTATTCATAAACCAACGATGAAGCGTTGTGTGAGCCGTACTAAACCCCATCGTGTCGTTCAGATTCTTTGCAGACCGGCGAAAGCTTTGATTGGTAATAGTTTCCAGCGACAACTTTTCAAATTCCCGGGACTTTCTTGAGTATCGATTCAGATCAAACAGCTTAGTCATTGGACAAAAGGTTCTTTTGCAGCCAAGACAGATCATGCGACTTAACGAAAGGCTCACTTCGCCAATAGATGTCTTAAGCTTTCGCTCTGTCTTACTATGATGGTGAGCCTTTGGGGATTTGCAAGCGGGACACTCAACTCCCGATTTGATTAACATGCCTTCAACTAAAATCACCAGCATTTTGATAAATCCCGGAATACCTTGAGTATCGAACAATCGTTTCACTTCAATTATTAACTGTGAAAATGAAAAATTCTGAAGACCGATTTCTGATCCAATATGTAGAGATAATTTATTTGATGATTTCGTCATTGAAAAGGCCTCCTTGCCTGATCTTCCAAATAGAGGAAGAATAAAAACAAGAAGGCCATGAATAAGTCTTTTTATTACAAAACTGATCTGATCTAAAATCAAAAAAAATCTCGCTGTCGAACTTTTTGACAGTGACCGTCAGCGACTCATTGTAAGTCGTTTGGTCACTTCTTTATCTCAGGTACTACTTTAAGTCGATTTGAAGCTGGCTCACTCTTAGCTAGATAAAACCTCGAAAGATCGTTGTGCTCTGAATAAAGGGAAATTCATCCCACAGACTTTGCAACGGTATCAATTCATCCCACAGACTTTGCAACGGTATCAAGTAGCGCGTTGCACTGACCAAAAGGGTCAACCAAGTCTAGTTTTTTGC
>JAYWDA010000410.1:0-3334 GCA_043780105.1 Pseudobdellovibrionaceae bacterium
AAAAAAATATGCACCTATGACGACGGCGCCCGCCATGAAATTTATAATGATTTAGAGCGGCTTAAAGTTTACGAAGATCTTCGATCTTTCTTCAACTCAGTGATGGAGAAACAATTATGAAAAAAATTCTAGCATTGCTTTTACTCCTGAGCAGCTGCGCCAGTCGTGAAACAACCACTGCGGGAGTGCAGATTTCAACGCAAGCTGAAGCCGAGAAAGTGATTGATAAATATTCAGATCGAATTGAATCTTTCAATGGTTTCTATAACACCTTGCAGGCATCAGCCACACTTCAGAATTCTGTTGTTGATGTCGCAGTTTTAGATCAGAAAGCAAGATTGTTTCAATGGGACCAAGGAAAATTTGATGCTCAAAAACTAGAGAGCACTGAAAAACTTGGCAAGGAAACAGGAATCTTTTTAAGCTTTTTTACGCCCGACAAAAAACATGACGACCTTAATAAAACCCCCAGCCTGTGGAAGATTTTTTTAGACGTCAATAGCCGTCGGTATGAGGGAAAAGCCACAAAAATTAAACTTCAAACCGTTGAACTGCAAAGCATTTACAGTTATCACACCCGTTTTTCAACGCCCTACCAGCTGATTTTCCCCATCAGTGTTAGGCTGATTGAAAATTACCCCTCTAAATTAACTTTGACTGGACCTGTGGGCTCAGCGACCTTGAATTTTAACTCCCTGGAGAAACCATGAAGAATATCTTTTTTAAACTTTTATTGGGTGGCGCTTGTACGATTCTTATGACTGCTTGCGCTCATCATAAAGATGTGCGACCCGGCACTGATGGGGTCCACCGAGTTTTGGTCACCGCTGAAGATGGCGAGCAAGGCGCACGAAATGCGATCAGCCAGGCAAACCACTTCTGTGCAGAGCAAAAAAAATCTGCGGCGTTTCTAGAGGAAAAGCAGGCCTACAACGGCAGCATGAAGGAAGAAGATTATAAAACAGCAAAAACTGTGGCAAAAGTAGCCCAAGCGGCTGGTGGAGCGGTTTGGGTTTTTGGTGGCAAAGCCGAGCGTGAAGCTGGGGGCATTGTCGGCCTTGGTGGTGGAATTGCCAATGGGGCGATTGGGAATGGTTATTCTGTGGATATGAAATTTAAGTGTCTTTAGAAATTCCAAACTAAACTGGGATAAAAAACTAATTTATTATTTTTCAAAATAGGCAGAATAGCCAATTGAAGGTCATGATCTTCCATAAAGGCTGACCACTTTTTGCTGCTAGCAAATAACCAAGGAATCACCAGCGCTCCCGCCGCGACACTTTTTCGTGAATCGAAATTTGTTGTCGCAATAATCCCTAGCATCCAGGCGCCCGACCACAGGTAAGTTTTCCAAAAAAATTCCTTTTGTCGATGGTGATAAGCTAAGACTTCTTCAAAGTTCGGCTGATAAAGTTGACCTTCTGTTCGAGGATCTTCGCAACCGGGCGTCTGAATACTTTTTACTCCAAAATAGATCAGCCCCCCGATTCCCACAAAGGTAACGGCATGGAAACCGGCACTTTCCTCTGAGTTTGCATCTGCATGGGGAATTAAAGGCAATAAGGATGCACCCAGGGTGGCCCTTGTCATCCACGGATAAGGACTGATATCCAAGCCCACTTTTGATGTATCGATAGCCTTAATTTCAGCCAGCGTGCAAAGACCTGCCCAGACATTCAAACTGCTAAAAATAATTAGAAAAAAAACCTTTTTCAAAAATTTCCTTTTTTGAATTTACCTTTTAAATCTACGAGCCATTTCCAGATCAAATAATTTTGGGACATATTTTGCCAACTGAAAACCAACACCAGTCATTCCTTTCGGCGACAAAACCTCAAGGTCCAATAAAATCGCTTCGCGAATCATGTCGGCATATTTTGAAGGTGGCATCGCATTCTTTGGAAGTTCAATTTTTTTTCCAAAGCCGTCGATAATTTTATCAAACATGCGCGTCTTAATCGCTGGAGTGATTAAGCACAATGAGGTCACGCCACTGCCTTTTATTTCTAAACGTAAGGAATTTGTAAAGGCTAAAACCGCAGCTTTTGACGCTGCGTAAGTGGAATACCCCGGCAAATGCATGCCAGCAACAACACTCGAATGATTAACGATCTTGCCGCATTTTCTTTGCAACATACGGGGCAAGAAGGCGTGAGAAAGTTGAATCAGTGAGTTCACATTCACCTGCATCATCTGGTAAATATCATCCATATTTTGGTCTTCTAAAAGCCCATCAAACAAAAGACCTGCATTGTTGAATAAAACATCAATTTTTAGATCGGCAGTGTCAAAAATTAATTTCTCCACACTTTTACGCTCGGAAAGATCGGCCAACCAAATCTGGCAACTGGCAGCCCCTGCCGCCATCATCTCAGCTTCAAGTTCAGGATCTTTTTTCCTAATGACTAAGTGAAGATGAGCTTTATCGGCCGCGACAGCTTTAGCAAAGGCTCTGCCGATACCACGATTGGCGCCGGTGATGAGGATTTGTGCTTTTTTAGTTTCCATCAGTCATCCTTACTTTCCTTGTTAGGGTCAAATCCCCACGATGCCAAAATTTCATTTTCTTGCGCTGGATTCATGGCTTTTTTGAATTTCGCACCCGACTGTCCCTTCACTCTTCTTTCGCAAGAGGCCCAGTCTTTATGTTTTTCTAATTTTCCACCGATCACACTTAAATATGAAAGCGCTGCTTTTTTTTCTGAGGCCTTATGCATGGCAGGAAGTTCTTCCACCGGTGGCGGCGATTTGATGTCATGCTCGTAGGATGAAAATTCACCGCGAAATAAAAAAGCTCTTTTTCCTTTTGAAAAAGCCACGGCGATTTCATCGCATCTTTCATTACCGGCTGTGCCCCTGTGGCCTCTAACATATTGCCAAGATATTTTAGGATTTTCTAATTGGGCTAAGACTGCGGTAAGCTGTTGCCATAAATCCTTATTAGAAACTTCTCCGCCGCTACTAGTTTTCCAATTATTTTTTCTCCAGCCCCACGCCCACTGTGTAATTCCGCGAATTAAATAAGTCGAGTCGGTGTAAATCGTAATGTGACCCGGCTTTTCTTTGATCGACCTTAGCGCTTCAAGAGCACCCGACATTTCCATACGGTTATTGGTGGTGCCTGGTTCCCCTCCGCCAAGTTCCACGACTTGGTCATTTGAATCTAAAACGATGGCACCCCAACCTCCAGGGCCAGGATTTCCTGAGCACGCACCGTCCGTATAAATGATAAAGTCTTTTTCCGATTTCACGACCTCAGCGTCCCATTTCATGGAGCCAGATTCAAGGGTTCATATAGTTCAGCTGCATTGAGGGACTTTGACCGACTCTCTTT
>JAYWDA010000411.1:0-5380 GCA_043780105.1 Pseudobdellovibrionaceae bacterium
AAGTTCAGACGCCAGTGCCCGCAATCAAAGCTGAGCCTGTGATGGTGGTTAAAAAGACTTTGACCGACCCCAAAGATCGCTGGATGGACTTCGTAGAAAGCATTCGTGAAAAAGACGCGATGTTCGCCGCAAAAATTGAAAACCTAATTTTTTCAAAAATTGAAAATAGCGTCATCTTTGTTGGAGTGTCTCCGAAATTGATGTTTTTAAAAGATCAGATGAAAGATGCCGAAATCCGAAAAAAACTAAAGGCTTTTATTGATTCATACTGGGGCCCTGGTTATTCTTTGGAAGTTCTACTGGGTAAGGAAACTGTGGAAGGGCAAAGTGCTCAGGCCCTGGTACAACAGAAAAAATTTGATGAAAACGATGAGATGAAAACCCTGACGGCCGCTCATCCGAAAGTAAAAGCCGCGCAGGAAGTTTTTAAAAGTAAGATTAAATCTGTCAGCAAGGAGAAAGTATGAAGGGGATGCCCGGTTCTATGGCCCAGCTGATGAAGCAAGCCAATCAAATGCAAATCAAAATGAAAAAAGCCCAAGATGATCTGGCCAAAATGGAATTTGATGGAACCGCTGGTGGCGGCGCCGTTAAAGTAAAAGTGAATGGCGATCATAAAATCATCAATTTAACGATTGATCCCGAAGTGATGAAAGCGGGCGACGTTGAAATGCTGCAAGACTTAGTTTTAGCAGCGACCAACGATGCCATGACTTTAGCAAAGACTACTTCGGCGAAAGAAATGGAAAAAGTCACTGGCGGTATGGGCGTTCCGGGGATGTTTTAGTGCTTCATATTCCAGCCCTTGAACAATTGGTCCATGAACTTTGCAGACTTCCTGGCATCGGTCCAAAATCAGCAGAACGGCTGGCGTATTATATTTTGCGGTCTAGGGAAGATTATGTCGATCGCATGGTGAATGCTTTGCAAAGAGTGCGCGCCGAAGTTCATATGTGCAAACAGTGCTATAATTACACGGATCATGATTTTTGCCGTTATTGCACCGACGCTTATCGCAGCGATGATCTTTTATGTGTCGTCGAAGAACCGTCAGATATTTTACGAATTGAAGGTTCTGGCGCTTTTCGCGGCCGGTATCATGTTCTTCATGGTGCGATCTCGCCCTTGGACGGCATTGGGCCTGATAATATAAAATTAAAAGAGCTGATGAACCGAATCGATCAGGCGGCCAATGGCCAAAAACCTGCGCTTCGTGAAATTATTTTGGCCTTAAGCTCGGATTTAGAAGGCGATACGACGGTTTTGTACTTAACAAAACTTCTGCACGCTTCAGAAAACGGTAAAAAGTTGAAACTGAGCCGCATCGCCCAAGGTGTTCCTATTGGCAGCGACATTGATTTCGTAGATGATAGAACAATGGGTCGCGCTTTAGAAAACCGAGTGGAGCTGTAATGTCATTTATCAATTCAAATGCCAAAGAAATTCACTGTAAGGTCGTCTATTACGGGCCTTCGTTGGGCGGGAAAACCACCAATATTCAGTGGGTTTATAATAAAACAAATCAGGATCAAAAAAGTAAATTAAATGCTTTAGAAACAGATATCGAGCGCACTTTATTTTATGATTTCTTGCCGCTTGATATCGGCGAAATCCGCGGTTTTAAAACAAAGTTTCATGTTTACTCGGTTCCTGGCCAAGTGGTTTACGATGCTTCTAGAAAGTTAATCCTTAAAGGCTTAGATGGCGTCATCTTTGTTGCCGATTCACAGGTCGAGCGCATGGAAGAAAACTTAGAGTCTTTAAGAAACTTGCAAACCAACTTGGAACAACAGGGTTACAATATTCGCGAAGTTCCGCTGGTGATTCAGTACAACAAACGGGACCTTCCGAATGTAGCCTCAATGGCAGAACTGCGAAATGCGCTTAATCCATTTAATGCGCCTGAGTTTGAAGCTTGTGCTGCCGAAGGTAAAGGCGTCTTTGAATCTTTTAAGACCCTTTCAAAGTCGATTATCAATGTTCTTCGCGGTGGTTCGACTCTGTGATATAGAGCGTGTATGTCTTACGATGTCGCTGCTGAAATCCAAAAATTAAAAAAAGAAAAAAACGCTGTGATCTTGGCGCATTTTTATGAATCGGGCGATATCCAAGATCTTGCCGATTATGTTGGCGACAGTTTTTATTTAGCGCAAATGGGCCAAAAGGTTCAAGCCGATGTGATTTTACTGGCCGGCGTAGTTTTTATGGCTGAAAGCGTGAAGATCTTAAATCCCAGTAAAAAAGTTTTAGTTCCCGATTTAAATGCTGGCTGTTCGCTTGTGGACGGCGCCCCTTACGACAAATACTTACAGTGGCGGCGCGATCATCCCGATGGAATCGCTGTGACTTATATAAATTCCAGCGCTGAAGTGAAGGCTATTTCAGATGTGATCATCACATCATCCAATGCTGAAAAAATAATTCGGTCCATTCCTGGTGACAGACAAGTGCTGTTCGGACCGGATCAACACTTAGGCCGATTTTTATCAAAAAAATTAAAGCGGGAATTTCTTTTATGGCCGGGCTCTTGCCAAGTGCACGTGCTATTTAATGCGAAACGCTTGCATGAGCTGATTCAAGATCATCCCGATGCTATTGTGATTGCGCACCCCGAATGCGAAGAGTCCGTTTTGCAATTTGCCCAAGTTGTAGGCTCGACCTCTAGATTGCTAGAAGAAGTTGAAAAAAATCCTGCCAAAAAATTTATTGTTGCGACCGAGACCGGCATTTTTCACCAGATGAAAAAACTGCGTCCAGATGTTCAGCTGATTCAAGCCCCTGTTGAAGATAAATCTTGTGCCTGCAATGATTGCCCTTTTATGAAATTAAACACGACAGAAAAAATCAAGCGCGCGCTAGAAACCTTATCACCGCAGGTGATCTTAAGCGAAGACTTGCGCCTTCGTGCGCAGGTCTCTTTGGATCGCATGATGTCGATTTCACGCGGTGAGGCCGTAACTTGGCCCGAGCGGTTTCAACTTTAAGATGGAAAAAATTTTTCAAAAAGCACTGAACGACGTAAGTTTGAAAATAGTTTCCTTAACTAGTTGGGCCTCTGAAAATCCACAACACAAAGAACTTATTTACGCAGCCTTAGATCAAGCTTTGCAAAAAAATCCTGGTGCCTTTTCGTCAGTATCCCATGCAGCCCTTGATGGGGGTTTTGCCTTAAGCGTTTATCCGGTGGGCTTTGATATCGAAATTTCTGCACGAGTGAGCAAAGAAACTATCGCGCGTATTTCAAGCCCCGAAGAATTGGAACTAGCCCCAAGCTTTGCAAGTCTTTGGTGTGCTAAAGAAGCGGCTTTTAAAGCCCTTAGAACTTTCAAGCAACCTCAGATCGTGTCTCAAATTAAGATTAATTTTGATAAAAATCATCAGGATCGCAGCGCCGTATTTAGGGTTGAAAATGAGAAAGATTTTGGTGCTTCCCAGGGTCTTGGAGTGACTTATCATACGTCAACTCTTACCTATTGCGTTTTAATTTTTCGCGGCGACTTTTAGCTTAACTTTGGTCGAGTTCTTCCGATCAGTTACTTATCAAGAGCAACGAAGGAAGAGAGATCCCAATGGCAGCACAAAATAAGTCCAAGCGAATATCGCCAAGAAAGCAGACCCACCCGATTCATGTCTCACACATGACATCGTTAGATGATTTTACGAAAATTGCGAAAGACTGTGAAATTATCGAAGCTTCAATTACGGGTTTATTGATGCAAGTGAAGCGGCAAGATCTTTTACCGTCTCATTTACGATCCAACTTAACCATTGATTGCCTGATCGGCGACATGGTCTTTTTACGATTAGAAGATATGAATCTAGAAATTTCAGGAAAAATCGTTCGAACTCAGTTTTTAGGAAAAAATGGTTTCTTAATCGCGGTTGATTACTCTGAAGATTCTCCGGAATACTGGCGCGAATGTTTAATGGATCTACTGCCCAGACCAGGCGAACTGGATTAGTTTTTCATTCAATCTATAACGGCAAAAAAGGCGGCAGGCCTTTTTCTGTCGTAAGCAAAATCGAATAGTGTGGTGGTAAAAACCATGAAATCGCTTCGGCGATGCCCTCATGTTCTTTTTGTGGCGGATTTCCAAGCGACTCTAATGAAAAAGCTAAGTCATAATGCTTTCCATCTTGGGAAATCATTAATATTTTTATCGCCATTAAACCTTGATCTAAAAAAAAGTCTTTTAATACTTTTCGCACATAGCCCGGTAAATATTCTTCCTTAGGTGGGCCGGATAAAATATTTTGCCCTTCTTTCATTTCAACAGCACCGCTGGTGATTTCATCTTGCCTGCGATAAAAAAGTCCAGTTTCACGAAAGTGCCAAATCATTCCGTAATTAAAAACAAAATCAGGATAAGATTTCGTTGGATTTAAAGCTAAGCCGATTCCTCGGGTTGCTAGACACTGCAAAACCTTTTGCGCAGGCTCAAGCTCTTCGCCTTTTGTGTCGGCCAGTAAATACGGCCAGCCGTCGGGTCCCGTCTGGGGCTCAGCACTGAGAACTTGAATTTCAGAACTTGTGAAAGCCATAAAAAACTTATCTTCCCAATCAAGATCGCGCTCTTCTTCAGTGACGTTCAATAGTTTTTCTAAAGTCATGGATTTAAACTTTCACCTAAAGCAGACAAGGCTTTCTTAATGATGTAACTGCTTTCTGGAACTGGCGGATAAGGATACACTTCGTTATATTTTGGGCTGTCATAGGACTGCCCAACAGGTAAGGGCCAAAACTTATCCTTCATTTTATCAAATAAAACAGCCGCCTTGGTCTGATTTTCATTTTTATCTTTTTGATAAATCAAGATGTCTTTATCGGTCGCATTTAATTGCGTGCGATTTAAGAACGCCTTTTTCTTTAGATCATAAATATAGCTTTTTAAGGTCACTGTGTTTTCTGCAATGGCAGAGATCATTAAAGCGTCACCGGTGGCACCCCGGCGCTGCTCGTAGTTTTCAGAACCCAAAATAATCCAAAAAATGTCAGTGTCTTTAAATAATATTTTTAAATCTTCAATTTCTTGGGACGTAGGCTCTTTATTTAAAGAGGCCTTATCAATCCAAGATAGCAATAAATTTTCTGACATTATTTTAAAGGGAATTTGGACTTTAATATTTTTGCAATCATCGCAGTAGGTAACAATCATCTCATCCAACCAACCCTGCCGGTCGATCTGCAAATTCGTGACTTCTTGGGCCGCATAATCCGGCGGATTAAAAAGAGCTTTTGCTTTTATTAAATACCCGTCCGGCAAATTATAGATGAAAAGTGCTGTCACCTTTTGACCGCTTAAAGACTTAAACCCTTGAGACATTTTATTTTCTTTTAAAGTATATTCAATTTTGAGCGGGTCTTTAACGCCCGAGCTGT
>JAYWDA010000412.1:0-7770 GCA_043780105.1 Pseudobdellovibrionaceae bacterium
AAGTCAGTACCCCTCTGCCAAATGAACTTTTTGACACCCAGTTATTAAAGGTGAACTGGACCAAAGGTTGAGTCAACTTAGAATACTACGAAAACGTCACGGGCTCGGACCGGCCCTAGGGCGGGATATTATTCGCTGCATTAATCGCCTGTATTTTGGGCGCTTTTCAGAGAGTGGCTTCACCAACTTAGCAATTCCTTAAACCAACCTCTTTGCAGGTTAGAACCCAGTCCTTGAGCATGAACACGTTGGAGCGCCCTTTAGACTTTACTTAAAAAAGATCCCTTAGCTTTTCTAGGACCCCTAAAAATAATAAAATTATTTTTAAAAGCCCTTCAAAAAACTTTAGAAAACGCCGACACCTTCTATGAAACTTGTCACAGTTTACAAAGCTTAAATCCGACATTCGAATCTCCTCTCGTAAGAAAGAGGATAGGTCCGAAACAAAGCGAAATTGGCGAAGCCACTTTCGCTTTGTGCATTTTTACGGCCACATCGGAGGCGCTTTAGATTTACATTTTAAAAGCTTCGATTTTCTTTTGCAATTCAGACAGGCGAACCCATTCTTCAGCGGTGAATGTTTTTGTTAAATCCGAACCGTTAGCGCCGCCACATTGGCCGGCTGACTCTTTCACCATATTAAAAAGTTCTTCTCCGCCATTCACACGCGAATTTTTGAGCGCTAGGCTGTAACCATGGACTTGACCCAAAAACCAGCAGGCCGCAGGTCCGTCTTTGGCTTCGATCGCCGGCTTCATTAATTTAGACAGCGCCGAAGCCGATTCGATCGGAATTCCTACCAAAATATTAGCCGCGCTAGCGGCCATTCCAAAAAATACTAAACCGCTAAGAATTATTTTTTTCATCTAAAATCTCCGTTAGTGATTGGACCTGACATATAAAAACCATAGCATGGGTAAGCTAGCTAAATAAAGAAACGATAAAACACTCACCCACAAAATTTTTCTTCTGAAATCTGATTCCATACGCCAATAAATCAGGGCCTGCTGAATTGAAAAAATATGAAACACAATCGGCGCAAACATCATGGCAAAGCAAGCAAACATAATGGCTTTTCGCAAATGAGTTCTTGGCTCTGGAGCGGTCTGTTCCACGGAAGCGATGGGCGGATCGGTCAAAATTTCCAAAGCGCGATCATAATCTTCATCGTTCACTAGAATTTGCCAGCGTCCATCGGTGCCACCTAAAACAACTGAAGTATAAGCTCGACCGCCTTGCAACTGATTTGAAATTCCATCAGCTGTCAGTCGGCCTGAACGAATCTGCGCTTCGGTTCCAGAAATGTAGGTCTTAACGACTTTCACAAAAATTCCAATCTAGTGCTGCGCTTTTCTTGAAAGCAGTGCTGCCCGAGCGGCTGCAAGCCTTGCAATCGGCACTCGAAACGGAGAGCAACTGACATAATCTAAGCCCACATTGTGAAAGAAAGTGATCGATTCAGGATCACCGCCGTGTTCACCGCAGACTCCAGTTTTCAAAAAAGGCCTTGTTCTTCGACCCAATTCAACCGCTGTGCGCACTAAACTGCCCACGCCTTTTTGATCAATGCTAACGAAAGGATCTTTTGCTAAAATTCCTGTTGATACGTAAGTTCCCAAAAACCTACCTGCATCATCACGAGATAAACCCAAAGTCGTCTGTGTTAAATCATTTGTTCCAAAGCTAAAAAATTCTGCATGATCAGCAATTTCATCAGCTGTAATGGCCGCTCGAGGAAGTTCGATCATGGTACCGATACTGTAATCGTAGGCCACAGATTTTTCGTGTTGAACGGCTTTCACTTCGCGGTCCGTGAGGGCTCGTAAAATTTCTAGCTCCTTATCCATTCCCACCAAAGGAATCATAATTTCAGGAACTAATTTTTTACCTAATTTTACCATTTCAGCCGCGGCTTCTGCAATCGCACGCACTTGCATCTGATAAATTTCTGGATAAGTGATTCCTAACCTGCAACCTCGATGGCCTAACATGGGATTAAATTCATGCAATGATTTAGCTTTTAATCTGAGGCGATCAAAGTCCCAGCCAATTCGTCCAGCCAATTCCTTAATTTCTTCATCTGTGTGAGGAATAAACTCATGCAATGGCGGATCTAATAAACGAATTGTGACAGGGTGCCCATCCATAATTTTAAACAGTTCAAAAAAATCACTTCGCTGCATCGGAAGTAACTTTGCTAAAGCTTTTTCCCGCTCCATGCGGTTATCTGCAAAAATCATTTCACGGACAGCATCAATGCGATCAGCCCCAAAAAACATATGCTCTGTTCGACAAAGTCCGATACCTTCAGCCCCAAAATTCTTAGCCGTCGTTGCATCTTTCGGAGTGTCTGCATTGGCGCGAACTTTTAAGCGACGAAATTTATCCGCGATTTTCATGATGCGCTCAAAAGATGAATCTAATTTTGGCTCGATAGTTTTAACTTCACCGTTATAAACTTCACCGGTACCGCCATCTAAAGTGATGATATCACCTTTTTTTAAGACGTAACCCTTTACGCGCATGGTTTCAGTTTGGTAATCGACTTCGACTTCTCCGCAGCCAGCCACACAACATTTACCCATGCCTCGTGCGACCACTGCCGCATGCGAAGTCATTCCCCCCCGAGTAGTTAAAATTCCCTGGGACGCGATCATCCCCGCAATATCTTCAGGTGAAGTTTCAATACGCACCAAAATAACTTTGTGACCTTTTTCTTTCCACTCAACCGCTTCTTCGGATGAAAAAACAATCTGACCGAAGACGCCACCAGGTGACGCCGGTAAACCTTTGGCTAATAAAGTTTTTTGCGCTTTAGGATCTAAAGTCGGATGCAGCAACTGATCAAGTGAAGCGGGATCAATTCGCAAAATGGCCTCTTCTTCAGAAATCATTTTCTCGTCCAGCATATCACAGGCGATTTTTAAGGCCGCTGGCGCCGTTCGCTTTCCATTGCGCGTTTGTAGCATCCACAAAACTCCGCGCTCAATCGTAAATTCAATATCTTGCATATCGCGGTAGTGGGTTTCTAACTTATTATATATTTTTACAAGCTCGTTAAAAGGACCTGGCATCACTTCTTCCAAAGATTTTTGACCCGGCACTACTAACGCGGCTTCTTTCGTTAAATACTGAGGTGTGCGAATGCCTGCCACGACATCTTCGCCTTGTGCATTGATTAAATATTCACCGTAAAACTTTTTAGCGCCTGTGCTAGGATCGCGCGTAAACGCCACTCCTGTCGCAGAATCATCTCCCATATTTCCAAAAACCATCGACTGAATATTAACAGCTGTGCCCCAAGCCGCAGGAATATCGTGCAGCTCGCGGTACGTGATTGATCTCGGCGTATTCCAAGATTTAAACACAGCGCTAACAGCTCCCCACAATTGCTCCATGGGATCGGCTGGGAAATTTTGCTGGGTCATTTGTTGAATCAGAACTTTAAATTTCTTAACGAGAGTTTGCAGATCTTCAACTTTTAAGTCCGTGTCTAAATGGTAGCCCTTTTCATCTTTCAAATCTTCCATGGTCACTTCTAACAAAGAAGAATTCATCCCCATCACAACATCAGAATACATTTGAATAAATCGTCTGTAGGAATCCCAAGCAAATCGGGGGTTCCCGCTGGCCTTTGCCAAACCTTCCACCGTTTGATCATTTAAGCCTAGGTTTAGGATTGTATCCATCATTCCCGGCATCGAAGCTCGAGCTCCTGAACGAACGCTCACGAGTAAGGGATTGACCGCATCACCAAATTTTTTACCAATTTTTTTCTCAACCCGTTTTAAAGACTCAAGAACATGGGGCCGAACCCAGTCCGGCAATTTTCCGCCGCATTCATTAAAGTGCGTACAGATTTCTGTTGAGATCGTAAATCCCGGAGGCACCGGCAAACCCAAAGCCGTCATCTCAGCAAGGTTTGCACCTTTTCCGCCAAGGATATTTTTCATCCCGGCGTTGCCTTCGCTTTCACCCGCTGCAAAAAAATAAACGAACTTTTCGGGAACAGGAGTTATTTGGCTCACATTTTTTTCTGTGGTTTGTTGGTTCACTGCTGTTCCCCCAAGGTAAAGTTTTTAAAACTGTTTTAATCGTCCTGCTATGTAAGTACTAAGCCCTGCCAGCGGCACACGCTCTTGCTTCATTGAATCCCGATGCCTGATCGTCACAGCTTGGTCATTCAGCGTATCAAAGTCCACCGTTACACAAAATGGCGTGCCTGTTTCGTCCTGTCTGCGATACCTTTTTCCGATCGAGCCTGTTTCATCATAATCAACATCTAGATCTAAGGCTAATTCATCGCGAAGCTTCATTGCAACACTGGAAAGTTCTTCTTTTTTACTCAAAGGCAAAATCGCTACTTTGATGGGCGCGATTTCAGGATGCAGACCTAAAACGATACGGACATCTTCTTGGCCTTTGTCGTCAACAGTCACTTCTTCGCGGTAAGCATCACACATAAAAGCTAAAAATAATCGGTCACAACCGACGGCTGTTTCGATCACAAATGGGATATATTTTTCTTTATTAGCTTCTTCAAAGTACTCTAAAGATTTTCCAGAAAATTGCATATGCTGAGTTAAATCAAACGCACCGCGATTGTGGATTCCTTCTAATTCACTAAAGCCCATGGGAAATTTGTACTGCACATCAACAGCCGCTTTAGCGTAATGAGCAAGTTCCGTCGGCCCATGCGGTTTAAATTCCAAATTTTCTTTTTTAATTCCGTAACGCAGATAAAAATTCCAACGGGTCTCTTTCCAAGAATCGAAATATTGATCATCGCTACCGGGCTTTACAAAATATTGCATTTCCATTTGTTCAAACTCTCGGGTTCTAAAAATAAAATTGCCGGGCGTGATCTCATTCCGAAAAGATTTTCCAATTTGCGCGATCCCGAAGGGAATTTTTTTTCGCGCGCTCTGTTGACAGTTCAAGAAATTAACAAAAATTCCTTGGGCTGTTTCAGGTCGCAGATAAACTACGGAGCCAGTATCTTCAACAGGACCCATATGGGTTTTAAACATTAAATTAAATTGCCGAGGCTCTGAAAGATTTTTTGATCCACATTGGGGGCATTTTTGATGTTTTAAGTAAGATTCGGTGTTGTCTGAACGAAAACGCGTCTTACACTCTTTACAGTCCACCAAAGGATCCGAAAAGCCATCGACGTGGCCTGAGGCTTTCCAAACTGTTGGGTGCATTAAGATCGCCGCATCGATGCCAACAATATCATTCCTGCGAGTCATCGCCTGCCACCAGGCTTTTTTCACATTCAACTTCATCAGTGAACCCAAAGGGCCGTAATCCCAACAGCTGCCAAGGCCGCCATACACTTCACTGCTTTGAAAAACAAATCCCCGGCGTTTGCTAAGGCTGACTAAAGTGGCAAGATCAGACAGGGGACGAACCGTCATGGAGACTCCTCAGATGGGCGTTCCTTAAGAGGTAACATCCACTCCTCAACGAGTCAGCGACTGACGCAGCTGATTAACTTGATAGAATCTTACTCTAGCGGCAAGGAGCGGGGCGCACTGGTCGCGCTGGACCACAAAGGCTTTGCCCTGGTCCACACTTAATTCGTAAGTGAAAATGGTTTTCATGGCCAGCAACAACGGCAATTCGATTTGAATATTGGACAATCTGTGGATCTTGCAGCTCATGTGTTTGCTTAAGATGCTGACAAAGCGCTCGCTTCATTGGCGCACTGACATAAATTTGTTGAGCAATATCTTCCTTAAAAAGCTCTCTAAATAATTCCCATTGTTTATCAATCAGAAATTCTTCAGACCTTAGCAAAGGGACCCGCATGCGACCGGCTTCATTGTTTTTTGCAATTACATAGCCTAGGTCTACATCGACACCATGTTGGTGACTTCTGTGAGTTCGAATATTTGTGCCTTTATGAACTTGCAGACCACCATTTTGATCCGACAGATCTGCAACATCTAGTTGAACATCTCCAACATTATCTAAAACCCATTGGCCAATTCTTAAAACGGTGGCGACAAGTTCGGTTGTTCCCCAAAAGTTTTTTTGCTCAGGATGCAAAATTCTTAGACCCGAATGCGGCTCCAATTGACTAACAAGAGGAACCAAATTGACACCCTTTTGGAGTTTGCGCTGGATAACTTTATTTCGACCCATAACCTGCACCGCTTGATTCAGGCCTGGCGGGAGCGAAGCCAAAACTTGTTGCACCGACGGAGAAAGGTTTTTATTTCCGCCCAAAGACCTTAAAAAAGCAGCTGGGTTCAGGAGCGGCGGCAAAGATGTGCCGTCTTTTTCGCGCTTGTCGGCTAAGGTTTTATCAGCCTTGTCTTTTTCTTCTTTTAGCTCAGGAAACATAGTAATAATATCAATCGGTTTTAAATCCGAATCCGCTAAATCGACTTGAGCTTTACCATCATCTGAGTCTTCAAGGGCAGCGTCGTCGCTTGTGACTGTCTCTTCTTCAACCGTGATCGCTGGAGCTTTTTCCTGCGGTGCTGTGGTTGGGTTCACTTGCGCCACAACAACAGGCTTTTGTTCCGCGGGTTTGTTCGAAACAGGATCGGCCTTACGAATTGGTTTTGTTTTTGTTTTTATTTCTTTCTTAGGCTCATTCGCTTTTCGAATTCGGCCCGTGTTCAATTGTGGACTCGGCTTCTGACTTTGATCCACTGCTTTTTTGATGGTCGGCTTCGGAGTCGTTAAGTCTTTAAACCAAGTTGCAATTTTAGAGGGCTTCGCCGGCACTGGAGTTTTCTTTTCAACTGGCTTTTTCTTCTCAACTGGCTTTGCCGTAACGGCAGGCTTTGTTTGCACAGCTGGCTTTGTAGTAACAACTGGCTTCAAGGGTTTAAGAGCCGGTGCTGCTGTTGCAGGCTTCGCAGGAGCTTTGGCTGGCTCTTGCCCTTGAACCGGCTCACTCTTTGGCAAAGTTTCTGGTGCAGTTTCTTTTGTTGGAAACTCTTCAATCACTTCAGACTTGGGCGTGATGTTATTCACTCGCACCACATAGAAAACTTTTTCTTTTTCAACCTTGTAAGCAAAGTCGACTAAAAAATCTTTACAGTCGTCTGTTACACAAGTGACTTTGGCAGCCAGCAAATTTAACAGCGGAGATTTCTTATCCGTGACTTTCATATAAGTCGACGTTTGCGGAAGCATTTGACCATGCATTGAAAAGGACAAAGGCTTTGCTTCGGCTAAGGCACCAATATTAAGGTCACCAGCCAAAGTCAGTTCGCGCGTCTTTTCATCAAACTGAAATTTGAATTGGCTGACTTGAAGACGGCCTTTAACTTCTGAATACTCAGAGGGAACTTCATTGACTTGATCCGTGTAAACGATGGGCTCTTTGGTCACCGTGCCAGTATCAATACTATAAGCATTGGCGGCTTTTGGATCTGTTGGATCTCCAACATTTCGAGTTTTAATATCAATTGGTTTGATCGGTTCAGTTTTAAATGTGGCAGCTTCGAAACCTTTGCCACAAGCAAGAAGACCAAAAGAAACCGCTGCCATGATTGTGAGTCGAACCATTCGTTTTTTCATCAAACTAGAGTATTGCAGGTTCCATTCCAGAATTGAGACAGCTCACCTAGGCTTTAAAACGACCCTAGCCCTTTGGAACCCAAGCAAAGCGACATTGCGCGCTCACTGTCAAATCCCTAGACAGCGTCATCGCTCTTTCTGGAATTTGTGGGGATGGGGGGTTAATTAGATTTGAGGTCATACTTCCAACTCAAGGCAAACCTGTGATTTAAGTAGCCCACTTTCTGC
>JAYWDA010000413.1:0-5934 GCA_043780105.1 Pseudobdellovibrionaceae bacterium
ACCTTTTCGTCGCTCTTCGTCAACCAGAGATTCCATTCCCGGCATTGGCCTTGGACTGTCGGTTTCAAAAAAGATTATTCGAGGACATAAAGGTGGAGACATTTCGGTGTCATCAATTCCAGGAAAAGGTACTTCATTTGTCATTACCCTTCCTATCGAAAAAAATTCCGCTTCAGACTTGAAAACTCAAGAGCTCACCAAATAGGTGGCTTGATTCAGTTCCAAATTTATTTGGTGAATAGATTTACCCTGGCGCCAGTGCTGATGAGTAATTTGAAATAGCAAAATCCATATTACGGCAAGCGCGTTGCTTACCTGACTTGAGCGAACGCTTATGGGTGTCAGACATTGCCAAGAATGGATCACCAGCTTAGAATCATACCCCTCAGAACAGGTAAACAGTTAAATCAAGAAGAGTCCCCATCCAAATTATAAAGGCGGCATCCTGATGGAAAAAATCTTAGATTAAAACCCTGCAATTTAAGCCAGGCACATTCCCGGCCCAGCTCGCAAAAGTATTCTATAAGTTTCCGCATCCAAGGCGCCATAGTCTGGTAAATAGATCTGCTTAACCTCAGGTGAAAAATTAGGCTCCAAGTTCATGATCGTACAGACATTGCGAGCCATCTTCTCCGCACAACTTTTATAAACAACATCCGCCGGCTCATCCATAAAGTGAGTGACCAATACAAAACCCATCAATACCAAAATCACCAAGGATATCTTTACAAAAAGAGGGTTTTTAAAACTTTTATCTTTAAACATCTTTGATCTTCCCCCGAAAAAGTGGATACATTTTACCGGACAGAGATGTTGGGGAATAGATGGGCAAGAGGACAAATCGTCAGCATACTCCAGAGTTTAAACAACAGGCTGCCGAACTGGCAATCCGAATCGGAATTGGTCGAGCGGCTGATCAACTAGGAGTTTGCATGGCGCATGTTCAACGATGGAGGTCAGATGCCAAAGATAACGAAATAATAGCCTCTTAAAATAAACTCTGTAGAGTTACGGTGAGGGCATTGTTTAAGAGATTTTTGGCATTTTTGCATCGCTTGAAGTTGTTATGCAAAATTAAGAACCTACCGTAGCGGCATTAAATTAATTTTCAACCCGGATTAGGTCCGGGATAATAGCTTGTTGGGGTGTGCTTTGAGCTTTATTGCGCACACTTGTGTGGAGGAGTTTCTATTTTTTAAGCTAACATTTCGATAATCGGCGTATAAAATCGCGACCCATAGGTTGCGCTCGTACTTCCGTAATACCCAAAGCCTTGCCCGATCACTGAAGAGTTCTTGCTATACTCAGAAGCTGGGACGCCCATCAGCTCAAGCAGAGTCATAATAAATGTATTGTTAGGCAGACTGCCGTTTGTTGTAGGCATTGCATAGTAACGACCCGCACGCAATTTTCCACCCATTGAACCAAAGATCGTATGCTGAACATCACCATCGCCATGGCCGCCGCCGGAAGTTCCAGACTGCATTCCCAGGTGAGAAAGCGCCGTTGTGACCATATTGTCGACGTAAGTTCGACCTGTTGTGCCTTCCTCAATATTTAGTGGAGCCAAAAATCGATCAGCTATTAAGTCATAGCCAAATTTATGCATTGATTGGTAGCCATTGTTCTGCGCAGCTATTCCTATTGCTCCGTGCATAGCTCCATGAAATCCTGGACCACCCGTATATCCAGGCAGCCAGTATGGGTCTTGAGCTTCAAAATTCATTGAACCAAACTGCGTCAGTCCGCACTTAAAAGCTGTCACCATAAGATCAACGTATAAATTATTTATTTGCATTTTTGTGGCCCCAGTAAGGACCGGCGCCGAAGGCTTGTTACAAGATAACGATGGAGCCTGAACAACAACAGATAAGCTTTTTTGCAAGTCTGTCAAAAAACCAAGATGCTGATCCAATCGAACGCGATCTTCGCTGGAAATCTTTCGATTCGTTTTATAACTTTGAAAAGCTGGAAAAACACGATTTAAAATATTTGTTTTTCTTACGTTCGTCATATCACCAATGCCGACTGTTTGATTGGTCAAACTTGCAAAGACAGCATTGTACATTCTTAAAACATCGCCGTATTCATAAGCTCCTGGATTTATAGATAAGGTTCCCGTTCGTTGCACATAAGTCCAACAGCCATCCAAATCAATTCGAATGACCTTAGTGATACTTGGTGAGGCATTTGGATAAACGGTCGGAGATAACTCAACTAAATAATCAAACGAAGACCTGTGATTTGGATCTTCCGAGGAGCTTCCACACTCTTGGGTCGAATGACCACCAAATGCTCTGGTAACATGTCCATTCCCTGCGCTCAGATGATTTTGAAATCCGCGAGCTAAAGTAATTTGATTTTGAGCCAGCAAATTATTGTAAATTGGATTGGACATTACAGAACTGATCACAGTGGAAGAAGAAGTTCCGATCGAGCTGAGTAATTTTTCGCGGACTCCGATCGAACCCACGGGTGTCGATGCGATCGTAGGGTTTGGCCACAATTGCAATTCATTATGATGATCAAAGGCAAAATTCATCATTCGTCGAGGAGGTAGTGCCGCTTGCGCCATCGCATACTGAGGAATTAAGCTTGGCAAAAGTGGGAGCGCAAGTAATGCTTGCCCAGATCCGACTAAGAACTGCCTGCGTGACTTCGATGAATAGATAATGCTCATAACTTCCCCCTAAAATTTTTAATACTTCCAAGTTCGAAATGTTTTTGATGAGACATAAGCATAAATCGCATCGTAAACAGTTCCTTGATTTCCATTCACTCCATACAATACATTTAAGGCTTCATTCATGTGGCAAAAATCGGATGATGATGTTTCTTTGCGGCTGTCAAAAGTTTTTAAATGCTTAGCGAAACACATGATGGCTTTATCACTTGATGCAAGGCCGGCTGATACATCGTTCATGTCCATAACGTTCGTTAAAGCACCAGAAATATTTAAGTTCACCGCTGTTTTGGTGTCGATGGGAACAGTCCCTAAAAGTTGACCTGTCGAAGTATTAAAAATACTTTCAACGGGGCGTCTTCTTCCAAGGGCGTCAAAACCCTCTAGCGCATACCCTAAAGGGTTCATCTGGTTATGACAGTACGCACAGGATGTCCCCTGCCGTTGAGTCAGACTTTCATATCGACTTCTGGTTGAAAGAAGTTGACTGGGATCCTGTGTTTCGTTCACGGCCGTTGGCGCATTGGCGGGCGGATCACCTATCGAATTACAAAGCACCCGGTCCATAATAAAATGGCCCCGCTTAACCGGTGATCCGTAAAAGCCAGATTTCTTAGTTAAAAAGGCAGCTCTTGTTAAGAAGCCTGGACGATCCGCTGTTAGCGTCGTGCCGACGCTAGGATTGACTGCAACACCATAAATTTGGCCCAGCGCTGAATTAGAAACTAGTGAATTTTTTGAAGTCATCAGATCTTGAAACCGAGATTTTTTTGCAACGACTTCATCGATGAAAAAATAATCCATTTCCTGAACCATGGCTTGATTTAAATTTGCGGTCGAAGCCCCATTTAAAAAAGTCGCATTGTACTGCAAGTCGCCGTTCACATCATAACCGTAAGCTTCTCGGAACAGGCGCTGCAAATTAGCTTTCCCTGTACTTGACGTCATCATACGATCAACTTCGGTTTTAAATGTGGCGGCGTTTTCAAGTCCACCGGAAGAAGCAATCATTCTTAAAGCAGGTGTCGCAGGGCCACCCGTTAAAAAATAGGACAGCTTGTTGGCATGCTCTACACCTGAAATACTAACAGCACCGGCGATCGTCGGATCGTCAGGGCCCATGTTGTAGGCCTTGTAGATAAAATCAGGCGTTGATGCGATGGTCGCAAAAGTTTCAATCAAAAGCTCGGGCTTTGTTAAAGTCGAATTCCAAATCGAACTTGCCAGCTGACTTGATTCGGTCGCAGGTAAAGACCTTCTGAAAGCACGAGCCGCAAGTTCTTTAACTAACGACAGATGACAGGCCTGTGTGATGGTTGCAGCACCAAGGCAATTCGCAGTGTTCGGATAATTTGAAAGTCCTGTCGTTCCTGCTGACATTAAAACAGCAGCTTTGTAGGTCGCATTAAATAAACTTGTCACCATGGCTGGCGATAATAAAAACGAGTTTTCTTCAAAGACGAACTTTGTTAACGCCACATCGTTAGGAATCGATTGAAGTAAGGATCTATATTCCGCATCGTTACTTAGGGGCGTTGAAATATTATCACTAAAATCGTTTAATAAAGTTGATAAGGTTGTGGAGAATTCTCGGTTACTTAATTTTAAAATTGAATTTGTTCGAACGTCTGCAGGGTTGCAGGCGAAGATTGTTTTTACTCCATCTGATACAAAGGAGCTGCTTGAACTTGACTCAAGACCTGCAAGGTTTAATTTTGAAGCGGGTAAAACTTTAAATCCTTGGCTGCAGTTTTGAAACGGAATAACAATCCCAAAAAGAAACACCGTAATAGACAATAGTTTGACATTTTTTTTAGTTTTAAAACGCCTTAAGCTCACTGATTCCCCCTGGTCTCGTCTTAGATCCCACTTCAATGAAATGCAGATTTAAGGCCAGCCCTACCCCGGTCTTCATCGACCTAAGATGTTAATTACTTAACATGTAAAAAGTGTGGTCAGATTGAGTGATTTTATTTTTGTATTAGTTAATATGCGATTGGCGTAAACTCTTGGAAAGCCGCCTGTCTGGCTTTAGGGGAATACAATGGCACTCAATGCTCAAGTAAAGTTATTTTCATCGCTCACGCTGCTGTCCTTATTAATGATAGGATTTGTCAATTGCAGCCAACCAGGATTTCAACCCATCGCCTCGACGACCAGTCTAAATTCTTTATCGAACTCGACGAACTCGGCAGTTCCGAGTACACCCACAGCCCCTGTTGTTCAACCGCCATCAGCCGTGCCTCCATTAGTTCAAGGTAAGGTGGATGTCTTTATGGCCCACGGAAAAATTGGTCGAACGGTGATGTCTTGTGATGACGGCTTAACATGGATTAACAACCAATCGGACAACGACAATGCAAGATGCTGGGTCACCGGCGATCCAAATTATGTTGAGTGTGATCATGATACCAGATCCGCGACTGGACTTGATGTCAGTGATGATGGCTGGTTTTACGCTCAGTACGGTTGGGGCTTTAACGGAACCATTAGAAGATCCCGCAACGGCGT
Organism: Pseudobdellovibrionaceae bacterium; assembly: GCA_043780105.1. Lineage (GTDB taxonomy): Bacteria > Bdellovibrionota > Bdellovibrionia > Bdellovibrionales > Bdellovibrionaceae > JAYWDA01. The sequence continues at coordinate 5,195 of JAYWDA010000413.1, forward strand.
GATCTGGGAAGTTGTTCGAACTGGCGGCTGGGGTGGCGGCCTGGGTGTTGCAAACAATAAAGTATTTAGTATTTGGGAATCCGGATGGGCTGGCTCTGCAGACCAAGGACAGACTTGGCAGCAAATCACTGGTTTGAATTTTGATCATGCTTTCGTTTCTCGCGTAGGGCAGAAATTAATTTCCCGCGGCCGCAATGTCGGCAATCTTGCCGTCAGTTTAGATTCTGGCGCCACCTGGAAGTCAGCTCCAAGCTTCAACCCTGATTGGGGCAGCTCTTTTGCTGAAGGCAATGGAATCATAGTTTCCATAGGTCAACGAGACATTCAAGGCTCACCAACTTTAGGCTTTGTGGGACGATCAACAGATAACGGTGCCACTTGGACAGGCTTACAAGTTTTTGAAAACCAATATTGGTCTTCAAATGTGCTTTTTAATGGAACTCATTTTGTAGCATGGTCAGCCGGACGGCGATGGCAAAGTATCGATGGGCTGACATGGACATCGACTCCTTACTTGATCGAGCAAGGAAATTCTGCCGGATGGTCAGGATATTTCTCTTTCAATCAACGAACAGGAACTTATGTTTCGATTATTACCAACTGGGGAAGTTGGTATGATAAGCAAGTTGCTATTCGAAGTACCGACGGAATTAATTGGACAAAACTTGATCCGACCAAATTTAAGGGAAGCCATCCGATTGCTAAAATTGTGATGGGCCAAATGGACGCCAGCGCCTGCG
>JAYWDA010000414.1:0-3468 GCA_043780105.1 Pseudobdellovibrionaceae bacterium
CTGACCTAAGTTTTCAGTGGCTTCACGAAGGGCAGGATCAAGTCCCGTTCTTGAACCTAGAAAGACGCAAATGTTTTTCATTATTTTTTTGCAAACACAAAAATAAATTTTTCTTCCTCAAGGGTCACGGCATAAAGTGCAGACTGCGGACCGCGCTCTTGGCCTTGCATTTTCATCTCATCAGCCACACTTCCGCGGACCACAATTTTAATGCATTGAAAAGTTTTATTGGCGGCGCACACTTCATCGTACTTTTCACCGAAAGTTCGACCTTGGTTTTTTGCATGCACGCTTTTCAAATACTTTGAACAAGCTGCAAAATTTCCCTCAGGGCAAGTTGAAGCCATCGCAAGCATTGAGGTAAAAATTAAAAGCCATTTCATAAAGGACTCCTTTTATTTTTTCTTTTTAAGACCTACCAGAAAAATCTCTTTAGAAATTTTTCTGGTTGAATCTGGTTTAACCGCTTCAAAACGTTCAAAGGTCGCTAAAATTTCTTTTTTCAAAGTTGTGAATTCATCCGAGTGAAAAAGTTTGCAAACGAAGTGACCACCAGGTTTTAAATACTTTCGGGCTTGCCCCAAAGCGAGCTCACACAGCTCAAAAGACCGTGCTTGGTCAGTTATGCGCACGCCGATCGTGTTAGGCGCCATATCTGATAAGACCAAGTCAAAAGGGGGCTCAAAACCATTTTCTTTCATAATGTTTTCTAAATTTAAATCGCGCAGATCAGCTTGCACAAAACTGGCGTTCGGAAGTTTGATCGTGATGGCTGTTAAGTCCAGTCCTAAAACTTTTCCTGAAGGACCAATTTTTTTCGAAGAATATTGGGACCACGAACCTGGAGCGGCTCCCAGATCTAAAACTTTTTGCCCAGTCTGAAACAAGCGGTATTTTAAATCGATCTCTTCTAACTTAAAGACGGACCTTGCGGCAAAATTTTCTTTTTTTGCTTTTTTATAATAATGGTCTTTCACTTTAAAAGTCATTTCACATTCCCCGCCATTGGCTCTAAGATAGGTTTAGTCGTCAAAAGGAAAATATGGAAATGCTTTTAGCCCTGATGGGCCTTTTTATCGTCTGTTTATTGGCTTTTTTCGCGATTGCATTTTTTCTCCCAGAATGGCTGGGGATTACGGGGAAAAAAGCCCAAGAAATTATGCGCCATCAGCGAGGTGACCATGAGGGTGACGAGGCTCCTGAACCCGAAAAAGTAGATACCCCCCCACAATAAAGAGCACCAGTAAGCCCATCATTCCTAAGCGCTGGTCACCAGTTAATAACACTGTGCCTGCAACTAAAAGGGGCCCAAAAATCGACGCAAATTTTCCGACTAAATTAAAGAAGGCAAAATACTCACCGGCTTTTTCTGCAGGAACCATATTGCCAAACAGGCTGCGACTTAAGGATTGAACTCCGCCCTGCACCATTCCAATGACTGCGGCTAAGGCATAAAAGTGCCAAGCGGCCGACATGCCGGTGGCTAAAATCACAGTGACAGCGTACACGCAGAGGCAAAATAAAATCGGTTTTCGACAGCCAAATTTGGGCGTGATTAAACCAAAAATCCAAGCAAAGGGAAAACCAATAAACTGCGTGATGAGTAAAGCACTGATCAGATCTTTGGATTCAAGCCCTAAACCAATTCCAAAATCAACGGCCATGGTGATGACGGTATAAACACCGTCGATAAATAACCAGTAGCTGACCATAAAGGTCAGAATATTTTTATCTTTTAAAAGTTCCTTAAAGGTTAATTTTAAGGTTCCAACACTCGCCAAAGTCATTTTCCAAAGCCCGCTCGGATTTTCTGTGAAAGTCTTAGGTTCTGGAACGTTTTTCATCAGCGGAAAAGTAAAAATAAACCACCACACACCCACCGAGATAAACGAAGCCTTGACGGCCATCACGCCATTAGCAAATCCAAACCACTCAGGCTTTAAAAACCACATCACATTCATCAGAAATAAAAGTCCGCCGCCCAAATATCCTAAGGAATACCCGACAGACGACGCATAATCCATTTCGGTGCCGCGAGCGATACTAGGCAAAAGCGAATCATAAAAAACACAACTGGCATTAAAGGCCATATAACTAAGCCCATAAATAATCAGAGCTTCAATCCACTGCCCTTCCTGTAAGCACCCCAAGGCCACACAACCAGCCACGCCCAAAAGCATCGAGGCAAATAAAAATATTTTTTTAGAGCCTCGGTTGTCAGAAAGGACGCCTAAAAATGGACTTATTAACGCGATTCCAAAGCTTGCCAAAGAAAGCGTGGTTCCCAGTTGAGCTGTCGTATGAATGGGATCAATGCCGACGCCCCAATATTTTTTTAAAAATACTGGAAAAAATCCTGCCATAATTGTTGTGGCAAAAGCACTGTTGGCCCAATCGTACATCGCCCAGCTAAGGATCTTTTTATTTTTCATATCATCCGGATTAAATCACAGGTTTTACAGAGACATCCACAAAATAAAAAGGCCACTGACAAGCAGCGGCCTTTTTTCAATTTTACGATCTAACAGCCTCAGCGATTTACTTTGCAATCATGCAGGAGTAATCAAGGTTGTATTCACCTTCTGGTAACGTTTGACTGAAGTGCACAAAACGTCCATCAATATTCATTGGCATTTTCACGACTTCGCCTTGAGAATTTGTCAGAGCTAAATCCTGAGCCCCTTCACATTCAAGCTCCCACGTGTGGATCACTTGCTGAACTTTTTCGCCCATAATTGTTAACTGTTTGGCGTAATCAGCCGCACAAACACTGCCCACTGAACCCTTTGTTAAGTCTGCTAAAGCAATGTAGCTTAAACCATAGGCTTCATGTCGTTGATCTGCTTTCAAGCAAGCCTGATCTCCATCGGGAACAACAATCGAATTAAAGACGATCTTTTTATCTAACCCGAATGTTTTTTGAATCAAAGCCATTAAACCTGAAGGCGTGTTGGACTCGTCAGCGGTTTTTTCAGGCGGAAGCGATTCATCAGCATCAGTGATAAAAACCACGGCCAAAGAAGCATCTGGGCGAAAGAATTCAGCATGAGCTTTACCTTCCGTCGAACTTGTATCGCTGATTCTTTGGATGGCACGATAAGCACCTTTAATTCCTTGTTCCCACTGACTTCCTTCATCAGGGCGACGCTGAATTGTTTTTGCAAACTGCTCTTGCGCCGCTTTACGACTTAAAGAAGAGTTCAAAATATATTCATGATTTGGAAACTGCAGAAAGTGACCATCATGACCAACAGCTTTTACTAAAGGTATTTTAGTGTGCTTCATAATGTCGATCTTCATAGGGGTCCGGATCGGACGCATATCATCTTTATAATCTTCAACGTCTGTCGTTGTGATTGCGATTTGCCAATTTAAGCCAGCCAAGGTGTCGATAAAGTTATTAAACTTTTGCGCCATTTGCTTTTGGGTATTGGTCATTGATTTCGAGTTATCATCTATAAATAAGAC
>JAYWDA010000415.1:0-2632 GCA_043780105.1 Pseudobdellovibrionaceae bacterium
AAATATGATCCTGATAATTTAGCGGCCTTTAACCAGTTTGGTTACACGTACATCGAGCCCCAGTTAATATCGGCTTATCCGATTTTAGGTCGACTGAAAGTCGCAGGCCTTTTGGGTTTGCGAATGTATGTTCCTGATCAGGTGACTGTCAGAGTCCCTGACAGCGAAGGTGATCTTCTACCTGGGGCTGATCAAAAGGAAAGCTTAAGACGTCAAACGGGTGCAAAATTAACTGAAAGCATCCAACTCAGTTATGCGGTGGGCGAGGCTTGGAATTTCTTTGGAATTTCTGAGTGGGCGCAAAAAGCACAAGATCGTTTTGAAGGCACTCAGCAAAAAAGATATGATCTTTTAAGTCGCGATACTGACACTCAAACGCAAGTTCTCACCGGCGGAATTTCATTTTCCAGTGTTGAGTCTTATCAAAAAAGAAAAAACGGAATTCCAGCGACTATATCGGCTCAGGTTAGCGATACAGTAGCAGGAAAAAATGTCCAACGTCAGCTGGTTCAAGAGATCAGCGCAACGATGTATTTTTAATGGGGAGCAGGGGAAAGCTATGAAAAAGATAATTTCGTTGATGGTGATGTCTTTAGGAATGGCAGCATGTGCTCCGGCTCCTGAAAAAGCGCCGACGCCTGAAATCAAATTTGAATTTGGTCCCGCAAATTCTGATGCCATTTTGGATCTGTCGAATGTGAAAGAAAAAACGCAAGCCTCGCAAAGTCAGTGGCCTGTCTCGGCAAGCCTAACACCTCAGGAAAAATTAGACTTTGCAGAAAACGTTCTTGCCGTCGGACAAGCCTTTGATCTTCCTAGTTTAAAAACTTCTGCGGTTAAAAGCGTGCGAAATTATCGCAGTCATTATCAACCACAAACAATTCCATTTAAAGATTCGCCGTACGTTGATGCTATCGTTGGTTCAACGGTGAAAGAAGCTCAAGAGCAAATTTCTGACGCAGAAAAGTTTTTGCCTGCAGATGAGCAAAAGGTTCGTCAGTTTTTAACTGAATCCAATACTTCTTATGCTTGGCCAAAGGCGCCCGCACCCTTCGAACAGTCTTTAAAAGGTGTCGAAAATTATCTGCAGTACCTGATGAGCCATCTACCTGGTTTAAATTTAAATCCAGAGGTTATTGAAAGCCTTAAAGCTGAAGTTCCAGCGCGCATCAATAAAAATTTGATTGATATCCGCACGGAATTAGCCAAGGTCCAAGCCGCAAAAACTTCAGCAGATGTGATTGAACAGATTCAGCAAATGATCACGACTTTGCAATTTACGATCTCTAAAGACACGGAAACTTTGCTTAAACAGGGAAAAAGTTTAGCTCGCCTTAACTTAGCCGCCAAAGACGAGCAGGATATTCTAACTGTGCTTGTGCAAATTTATCGAATGCTTGAGCCCAAAGACCGAGAGGAGCTGATTGGCTCTGAAAGTCCGGATCTTTATAAGTTTTTAAAAGAATCCAGTCCGGATCGACTTAAATGCCTAGAAACTCGCGGCTGCAAACGAGATTTGATTGTGTGGATCGGTAAAAAAACTAAAATTTTTCCGCAGCTGGAAACACGAGGCGTATCAAATTTAAGAGAAAAAATTAATACGTCCATGCGGGGTTATGTTCTGACTCGTTTAGATGATGAAGTGCTGCTGGCAACTCAAACTGTTCCTGATATGATTGCGGATCAAATCGGTCAGGCTTTCAAAAAAAAATTAGCTGAACTAAAAGAAATTAAAGATGATTATTCGGGCTATGTTAAAGATTGCTCAGACCTGGGCCGAGTTAAAATTAAAAGCCACTCAAGGACGGGTTTTGGGTCTTGAGCAGTTAAATAATATTGTAGGTGCTGGAGAAAGCACGTCGACTTTATTAGGCGAAGCCCTTCTTGTAAAAACAAGAATTTTAAACCATGAAGCCAGCCAACTGGATTCTCAAGAAAAAATTCAATGGTCGATTGAGCACTTAAATAAGTTGCTAGCCTTGGGCGGATATAAGAAAAATGAAGTTGATTCAACGCGAGCGATGGCTCAGCCGATTGACATTCATTTTGGCGACATGAAATTGTCACTTCAAGAAATATTAAAATCGAATTTTTCGTTCGCTGTTCCTGACAAAGTTTCTTTGGTTTCGGCCTACAGTTCAAAGGTCGTGAGTCCCAGCGATTTTAATGTCAGTGTGGTCGGACAGGCGCGCTTGCTTCGAGGGTACTCAGAGTCCATTCAGTTTTTAAAAGACTGGCAAACGACGGCGTTTGATCCAATTTTGGGTCAAGATAAGATTGTCGATGCCTTTCCATCAGCGCCGGCCTCGATTGCCGATCGAAAATTATTTCCCAAAGACACTTTATTTGCTTTGTCTGTGGGTAATGCCGCCATTATCTTAAAAAATCTTTTAAAAGATTTAACCCCCGTTTTTGTCGTAGGGCAGGAAAGCCAAATCATTTGGGCGAATAACTTTGATGTCAGCAGCGCCGATGCGGTGTCAATGGCTGGCGTTGTAAATTTGATTGCAGGACAGCGAGATTTAAAAGTTTCGTCCGCTGATTTATCAGAGTACATGGTGGCTTTAGGTGATTTTGTTCGGGCTATGGATGGAATTGAAAATACGAAATCAAGCTACCTTCAGGATCGTGG
>JAYWDA010000416.1:0-3686 GCA_043780105.1 Pseudobdellovibrionaceae bacterium
AAAACAAAAAATAAATCAACGCCCACCCACCCGCCAACAAAGAGGGGAAATTCCGTGACAGCATTGCGACCGAATAAATCACGGTAAACCATGGCACTATGGGTAAAAAAAACAAGAGTAATAGCAACGAAACGAAAGAAGTCCAATTGCGGTTTGTAGCCGTGTGGCTTTTCAAACAGAAGTCGAAGTTTCGAGCTGAAATGTTCACTGACGTGAGAAATATTAACCTCGTCATTAATAATACGCTATCCTACAAAATATAAGCTCAAGCGCCTAACTAAATTATTTCAAAATGCCCCAAAATACACAAATTTGCGTGACTCTCCCATGAGATTTAGGTGATGTCACAGCCATTGGTATTTAAGGGGGAAAATCATGAATCTGTTTAATTTTTTGATCGTCAGTTCTGGTGTTTTTTTAGGCTTTAATCCAACCAGTTCCATCAATGCAGTGGTTGATGATTGCAGCTTTATTCGCGAACAGCTGGCCCTTTTACCTCCCGAGGGCGGCACTGTTACGATTCCCTCAGGCACCTATACTTGTTCAGCGCCAATTATTATAGACCGCGATCATCAAACTTTGCGTGGTCAAGGGTTGGTCACTCTTAGACTTGCTGATAATATCAATGCGCCCCTTGTTGTGATGGGTGAAATTGCGACACCCCCGCGGTTGATTCACAATGTGGAAGTGATCGATCTTCATATTGATGGGAATCGTAAATATCAACGGCAAGAATGTTGGGGCGGGCCTTGTGACTCTGGCGGTACGTCAAATATTCGAAATAATGGCATCACTGTTCGAGGGATCATTGATGGGCGAATTCAGAATGTCGCGATCACAGGTCCGCGCTCGGGCGGAGTCGTTACGGAAAAAGGCTGTGACCATCTGATCGTCGATGGCCTGACTGTGACAGATTCTGAGTTTGATGGCTTTGCAGGATACCTGACGACGAATTCTATTTTTACCAATATGGATTTAAGTCATAACGCCAATGCCGGAATTTCTATTGATATTGGTTTTCACAAAAATATTATTCGAAACACTCGCATCACTTTTAATCGTGATGTTGGAATTTTTATGCGCGACTCCAACAGCAATCTTTTCGATAACGTCGACATTGAAGACAGCGGCAATCATGGTATTTTTGTAGCCCAAGTTGACGATAATTCGACGTGTCCGACTGACAACGAATTTCATGATCTAAAAGTCGTGCGTTCACAAGGTGCTGGCTTTAGATTAAATAATGCCTGCGTCCAAAATCGCCTGACCGGAACCGCCATCTTTCGCCAAAATCGCGATCATTGCATTAGCGAAGGAACAGCGACTCCACTCCTGATCAAAGGAGATCTTCAGTGCGACAACTAATTTTAATATTTGCTTTCTTATTTTCTTTTTTAGCTTGTCTGTTATTGCCGACAATAGCCCAAGCGGTCCCCCATGTTGAAGTTCAGAAAAATCAACTGCATATTGATGGCGTCGCACAACCGCAACTTTACGGAGCCGAGGTTCAATACTTTCGCCTTCGCGGTGGCTACGGGCGAAATCTTCCCCGCACGCAAGTGATTGCTTTGTGGAATAAAGCTTTAGATCGCTTGGTCGAAGCCAAAATGAATTCTATCAGTTTTTATATCCCGTGGGATTTTCACGAATATGCGCCCGGCAAATTTGATTTTACCGGAACCATCGATGAAGATGGGGATGGCCTTGCCGATTACCCATCCCGCGATCTAAAAACTTTTCTAAAGCTTATTCATGAACATGGCATCACCCGAATTATGGTGCGCCCTGGCCCCTTTATTAACGCCGAGTGGGGATTTTTAGGCTTCGGCGCCATTCCATCTTGGTTCCATGATCAATTTCCTGAAAGTCATATGCACACGCCTTGGGGATGGAGACGCCCACTGATTGCTTATGACGATCCTCATTTTTTACAAGCCACAAAGCTTTGGTTCACAGCCCTTTACGAACAAGTTCTAAAACAAGAAATGGGGCCCGCCAGTCCTATCGTGTTTTTGCAGCTGGATAATGAAACGAATTTCCAATGGAGTTCGCTAGAAAAAACTGATTATGGTCCAGAGGCCATTACACGATATCAAGAGTTCCTTCGTGCTAGTTATTCTGATCTTAGCACTTTAAATAAAGCTCATCAGCGCCAGTGGAGTGATTGGACTTCGATTCGTCCGCCAGAAAAAGCTGGCGCAAATTTAAGCGAAGATCGTGATTGGTATCGCTTTAACGACACTTCAATTTTTGATTATTTAAAAAAAATCAGAACCATGTGGCAGGATCTTGGCGTTAAAGAACCGCAGGTTCTTTTCACATTGGCTGAAAGCTACAACGCCCCTGACGATGGCCTTTTGCCGAATTATATCTATAGAAATGCTAAAGATCTGACTGGCTTAATGACCGTTAATCTTTACCCAAAAACCAGCGAATCAGGCGATCAACCCCTGCTTAATTTACCTTTCAAAGCAGATCTTGATGTTAAATCTGCCATGGCTGCCAATGCTGCCTACTATGGAAAGTCTGAAGAGTGGTCCATGGGTCCGGAAATTCAAGGTGGCTGGTGGAAGGGCATTCAAGTCACACCCCAAGCCCGCCAGCAAACTTTTTTAACAGTTCTTGGGCATGGTTTAAAATCGTTTTTTGTTTATTATTTCCACGAAGGTCAAAACTGGGACGTTGAATGGGGGCTTAACAAAACTCAGCCCATCTTTGAGCAACTTCGCAAAGAATGGAATCTTCAAACTGTTCCTATGTCAGAATTAAAAAATGAATTTTGGGGTGAATTACAATCCCGCGTTGATCGATTGGTTCTGATGGGCTTTGACACCAGACAACTGATGCAATTAGGCGTTCATGATAAACAGACTTTATATTTTGATGCGCCCTTGGATGCCGTCGCAGAACCCCGCCAGCATTTCAATACTTTGAAACTGATCGGCGAGCGAGTCATCGAGCCCTATCAAAATTTCTTAGCAAGATCCCTTGAGGTCACCGATGACGTCGCCTTTATCAAAGATAGCACTAGTCACGCGCCAGGCCCCGTTTCGTCCATCCCTTCAACAGTAGCGCAAAGCACTTGGGCTGGAAGTCTTCTGGGATTACTGATGACCTCGAATATTAACCCAAAAATTATTCATGGCGATTTACCGCTGAACTCTGTGGCTGCTGATACAAAATTATTAGTGCACATCGATACAGGCTTAAATGCGCTGCCGACCATCGACTCTTTGCGCGAAGCACTTGCCCGCGGCCAAAACGTCATTAATTTTTTAGCAAGTGATGTTCCCTGTCAGCTAGGAATTGGACCGCTTGAAAATTGTCAGTTATCCATTCCTACCTATTTAGCGCCAAACACTCGAACCGCATTAACATTTTTTATAAATTCCCAAGGCGAACTTCGTACTGGAGCCGAGCCTGATGCTCATCCCGTTCAGATTTTCGAAACAGGACCGATTTTTACCTATGATCTAACGACTTCAAAAAATTGCACGGCGATCTTATTTCTAAATCAGCATCCAGCTGGATATCAGTGTCATACTGCTAACGGAAGCTTCATTCAAATTGGCGCATTAATTTTTGATGATTATAATTCCGATGGTTACGGAAAAATGACAGACTCTAAAGAACGAAGTCAGTTGATAAAGGCTTTGTTAGGTTTGTCACAGGTTGTTCCGCAATTA
>JAYWDA010000417.1:0-2475 GCA_043780105.1 Pseudobdellovibrionaceae bacterium
GAACCGTTTCCCGCTGGTTCGTGATGCCAATGCAAAGAATTTGTGCTCCGGCAATTCCTGATTGATCCATCGCTTTTTTCATTGTGTTGATCGTGGTTCTCCAAATATCCTCTGGGTTATGTTCAACCCAACCTGGCTTTGGATAAATTTGAGGATAGGCTTCGCTGGCTTGGGCAACAAGACTTCCGGCTTGGTTGAACAAGCAAGCTCTTGTACTGGTTGTTCCCTGATCAATCGCCATGATATAAGAAGACATCAACAAACCTCGCCTTATCCATCATGATTAATTTTTTTAAGAAACCCAACGAAAAAATCTTTGGCCTGAAATCTCTAGATCTCGATACCTTGATTTATCGTGTCCTGCCCCGTTGGCTGGCCGAGATCATGAAGAAGTATTTCAGACTTGAAATCGAAGGTCTGGAAAACATTCCTAAGAAAGGTCCTGCCATTGTGGCACCTAATCATTCCGGCTATTCCGGCTTTGATGCTGTGGTTTTAGCAATGATTTTGCAAAAAGAAGCACGAAGAATTCCACGGGTGATGACCCACCATTTTTGGTTTCTGACCGAAACCACTTCTGTCCCCGCCCAGAAATTGGGGTTTACGGAAGCCACATTTGAAAATGGCATCCAAGCATTGAAGAAAAAAAATCTGATTGTTCTTTTTCCTGAGGGTGAACAAGGTAACTTTAAGCCGACTCGCAAAAAATATCAGCTGCAAGAATTTAAACGTGGCTTTGTCCGTATGGCTTTACAAACTGGCAGCCCTATTATTCCGACATTGGTCATTGGCGCTGAAGAGACACATATCACTCTGAATCAGTTAAAACTGACTCGCTTCTTGAAAGGCGTTGTAATTCCAATGCCTTTAAATATTTTGCCTTTGCCGGCTCGGTGGAAAATTGTTTTTTTACCACCCATTCATCTGCCACATCCACCAGAAGCGGCTGATGACAATGAACTTGTTTACGAAATATGTTTTGAAATCCAAGAAAAAATGCAGGCCGCTTTGGTCAAAGAACTTAAGAAAAGAAAATCCATCTACTTATAATTACATTAATTAGTTGTTACAGCCCGCACCAGTGCATTGATCAGGAATATCTTTGCCTATTTCAAGTTGGATATTATGCCATTTTTCGACCAGTACACCGGGATTTTGCTCATCACGACTGCCCAACTGCCGAACAATTAAAGCCGACATAGAAACTGCAATCACTAACAGCAGCACATATTCGACGACGATTTGTCCTGATTGAGACGCGATTTTCATAGAAATTAGATTTCAGCTGCGACGGCAGTCATCTGGTTTTTTGGCGACCACTGCTTCATCACGGTTGATAAAGTTTCAACAAGCCGATCCAGTTCAGAATCGTCTAAAGGTCCGCGCAATCCAATTACGATATCATCGTTCCAAGCTTCAACGGTCATTTTTTCGCAAGCGTTGGGGTTTTCAAAAGTGCTGTCGAAACTATCTTCCGTCGGATAAATCATCACTAAGATATTAGCTTGTGCCGCTTTTGAAACTTCTTTAGCTCGTACCAGCTCACTGACCAATTTTTGCTGAGTCATAAAGTAAATTTTCAAAGCCATTGATTCATGAAATTGAGCAAAGTAAATTCGCAAAGGACCATCGAAAATAGCCGAATTAAACGCCGGACTAAAGTACTTGGATTGCATTAGGTTTGAGTAACTCGCCTTCATGGCAACCTTTCTCTTCCGAGATGAAAAAACCGTCGGATAAGCTAAGACTAGGAAGAAAGGGGAACTCAAAGCAATTGAATTTGTAAGATTCTTAAATTTCTAACGCTGCGAATTAATATGCCTTAATTTTCCGTCTATTATCACCTGCTGCACAAGAGTGGTCCCTGCGGAGTAAAACAAATCTGCCCACGAACCATCAATGCATATAAAATCAGCATCTTTTCCGACCTCTAACGAGCCTCTGTGATTTTGTATTCCTAAAGCATAAGCCGCACCAAGCGTATACGCATTGATCACTTCCGACAGAGTCATTTTCATCTCTAAGCGGGCTAGTAATCCCACTAAAGAAAGATCCTGCGTTGGACTTGTTCCAGGATTAAAATCTGTCGCCAAAGCAACCCGCGCGCCAGCATCAAGCAAGCCTCGCGCGGGTGGATAACTGCATTTCATATAAAGATCTGCGGCCGGCAAAAGTACGGCTGTAGTTTCAGACTGTGCGATTTTTTTTATTTCATCTTCTTTAATTTGAAGGACGTGATCTGCTGACACAGCTTGCAAATCAACCGCGGCCAAAGTTCCCCCGCTAAGGGACAACTGATCCGCATGAATCGTCACAGCAAATCCTAAGGCTTTGGCTTTTTGCAAATAATGGCGTGAAGCTTCCAATGGAAAGAAGCCATGTTCGATAAAGATGTCGACTCGCTCAGCTAACTTTTTCTTTTTAATTACGGGTAAAACTTCATCCGCTAAAAAATTTAAATATTTTTCATAAGTG
>JAYWDA010000418.1:0-2633 GCA_043780105.1 Pseudobdellovibrionaceae bacterium
CCCGGTTGACCACAGTGTGGGCAGAGCTCAAATTTTGAAGTGGGTTTTAATTTTTGATCTAAAGCGACCCGCCGATCAAAAACAAAACATTCTCCTTCAAACTGATCTTTAGGATATTCTTCGATATATTTTAAAATTCCACCTTCTAGTTGGAAAACATTTTTATATCCTTGAGATTGCAATTCAAGGATGCCCTTTTCACACCTAATGCCGCCAGTACAAAAGATCAGCATCTTTTTTTCTTTAGGAAAATTATTTTTGGCCACGAACTCAGGAAATTCTGTAAAAACATCCGTTTTTGGGTTGATGGCGCCCTTAAAAGTTCCAACTCTTGTTTCGTACCAATTTCTAGTATCGATCAAAACAAAATCTTTTTCTTCTTTTAAGACTTGATTCCATTCGGTCGGTGTCAGGTGATGGTTAGCGCCTTCATTTGGAAAATGGTGCGGAGTTTTGAGGGTCACAATCTCGGGCCTTATTTTGACGATAAACCGCCGAAAAAGCATCCGGTCTGAAGTAGAATCTTTGAAAGTTATTTCTGAGATTTTAAAATAAGCTTTAATCCAAACTTTCATTTCATCGAGGCTTGCGGGTTTTTGGGAAGACAAGGTCGAATTAAGGCCCTCAGGTCCTAGGATCCATAAGCCTTGAAGACTTAAGCTTTTGGCTTTTTCCTCAAGGTCTGATTTTATTTTGTCTAAATTTTCCAGGGGAATAAATTTATAAAAGCTTGTGACATAAAAAAGTACGGGCATCATTTCTCCTGTCTAATTCTGGCTCCAAACCTGATAGACGTTAAGACCCTGTTCTAAGCAAAAGCGGTTTCTGGGTCAAGTCTTCGCACTTGAATAGAAAAAACTATTTCTGAGCAACGCGAAGTTGCTTTTCAAGACCTTCTTGAACCAAAGGCAACTGCAGGGCTGGTAAAAATAGAGTGAATCCTTTAGGTAAAAAGTGATTCAGGCGAAGCGCCTTTTTTAAGTCAGGGTTATAGCTTAAAAACTCCTGCGCACTTAATTGACTCAAAGTGACGAGCTGACTCACTTTTGTTTTTCTTGGCAGCTTCAAAGGTTCGACGGAACTTAGTTCAGGTTTCAGGTCAAGTTTAAGATCAAGACCGACAAAGTTGCCTAAGATTTCTTTCGAGTACTGCTCGACAATGAGGGCCGCTAAAAATTCGCTATAAAAGTTTTCTGAGGCAAAACCAAAACTTCCACCTTTATATTTAGTTATAATCACACCCAAATCATCGGTTCCAAGGTCTTTTACGGCCTTGCGAAGACTTCCCGGTCCGTGATTATAAGCCGTCACAACTAAAGGCCAACAGCCTGATAAAAGCTTATAATTTTCTTGAAACATTCGGGCTGCCACAGTGGTCGCTTTATAAGGTGATTTGCGCTCATCAATTTCATCTGTGACGGAGATAAATTTCCGACTGACGGCGGGCATGAGTTGCCAAACTCCCAAAGCCCCCACTTTGCTGCCAGCTTCCTCATTAAAACTGCTTTCAACTAAAGGCAGTCGGGTCAATTCCTTTGGTAGGCCGCGCGCTACAAAAATCTTTTCCATATAATTTAAATAGCGGGCAGATCTTTTAAGGCCCTCAACATAGAAATCTTTTTGGCCTGTTTGCAGGCGAAGACGGCTGGCCACAAGATTTAAATTGGCCGTGATTCCGCCGGGAAGGAGGTCGATTTTTTTAAGCATTGCTTGTTCGTTGTCTGTCAGATCCTGACCCCTACGAACTTTTTTTGCCAAACGCAGGAATGACGTCCGCGTTTCAGTAAGCTTTGCGTGCGCGACTCTTTGAGCTTTTTCAACATTTAACCACTGCGCATTGGCGGGAGCGGCTAAAATACCCGCCGTATCAACAACTTCTACAATCCACCAAGGGTAATCAACATGGTGAATAATTTGGTGCTGCGAGCTGTATTTTGAATAGATATCAAACCAAAAAGCCACGCGCGGAATTAAAGCCGGAGGAATTCGAAAGTTTGCTGAAATTCTTTGCTCTGAATCAAGAAATATTTCTGCCTCAGTTTTAGGCGGCGCTGGTAAGTTTTGGCGCTGAAATACGGCCACTTCAGACGAAGAAACCAGCATGAATTGAGTGATGATAAGACTGTAGGCAAGAATCAGTTTGTGCAACATAAGGCTTTATCAAAGCAAGCCCAGTGCCACCGCAGATCTTATGAGAATCATAACCGCGGCCCTTAGGATGAAAGAAATTCAGGCTGGAACAGACGTTGGGCAGCGGCCTCATTTCTCGGCAATCAATTTCGGTCTTTAAAAAGGGTTGCCGGAAAGGCCTCACCTGTCTAAAACATCAGTTATGAATTTAAATCCTCTTGATCAAAAAGAAGTTCAGCGACGGCGAACTTTTGCCATTATTTCCCATCCGGATGCAGGTAAAACCACGCTGACGGAAAAGCTCTTGTATCACGGGGGTGTGATTCATGAAGCGGGTGAAGTGAAGGGCAAGCGGGGGACCAAGGCTGTCACTTCTGATTGGATGGCCATGGAGCGGGAAAAAGGGATTTCGATCACTTCTTCCGTGATGACTTTTGATTACGAGGGTTTGCGCGTAAATTTATTAGATACGCCAGGGCATAAAGATTTCTCGGAAGATACTT
>JAYWDA010000419.1:0-10049 GCA_043780105.1 Pseudobdellovibrionaceae bacterium
ACGCTTCTGAATCTGACAAATTTAAATCATATTTTGACCTCGACAGACATCAGTGAAGCCAACGTCAATAGTATTTATAAACCGCTGAGGTTTAGATGAAGCACTTTGCTTTGGCCTTTTCTTTTTTAATAACGATGACAGCAGGACCTCTGGAAGCAAGGTCCCTGACCGAAGTCTATGGTCAAGGGCAAAAAGAGTATCATCGCATTGTCTACAAACGTCTCTTTGAATGGTTTCAAAATAATTATTTTAATTTCGAAAAAAGCATGACCCCCGTCGAAAAAGATTACATTCATCACTGCCTCAATAATGTCGCGTCTTTTGCGGATCCCCGTTTTTCTTCGTTATCTTTAAATTATTTGCGACTGGGAATTCGCAGCGGGGCTCAACCTGTTTATAGCTTGGCCGTCGCTTGTCCTCCGGAAAATATCCAAGGAAGAAAAAAATTGGCAGCTCTGCTCAAGCAAAAAAATGTCACGGGCTTAAAGCTCGATGAAATTTTTTGGGTAGAATGGATTTCAGATAAAAAAGAGCTTCTTTTTTATAAAATTTCCTCCCATCAAGAACTTCATCGAAATGATGGTATGATATGGAAGGGCCTTCATGAAGACGAAATCAAAGAGCTAAAAATTCCTCCATTTTACGCAAAACGTCTTGAAGGTGTGGTCATGATAAAACCTAAAAATCAGGAAAATAAGGATTATCTTTTATCACTTAAATCAATGGACACGGACAGTCTGGCAACTCAGTTTAAGGAAATTGTACCAAAATACTTTCGTGACCTTGGCTTAATTCCGGACCAAGTGTTGCTTGAATCCAGCGGAGTTGAATGGCTCTATTTCCTCTAAAACCATCAATACAAAGATTTTATCTGATTGATATCTTACGATTGGTCTCAATGTTTTGCATTGTGGCCTTTCACACTTATGGGGCTATTTACTATTCGCCTGTTATCGTCAGTGAATTTCGCGGTTCGTTCTTCGGGTGGTCGATGCCCTTCCCCCGCAATTTGTCTTTCTCTGGTTTTACAATTTTAGGCCTCTCGGTCTTTCTCTTTGGCGTTTACTGGCCGCAAAAACCCCGTTTGCAATTTTTGATGGGACTGGTGACATCCGGAATCATTTTGCTGTTAGTCGGTCAAGGTGATCATTTTTTTCGTGAATTAGTTTGGGAATGGGACATCTACGAATTTCTTGTTGTTAGTTTGCTGCTCCTTTTCTTTTTGTCGTCGCTCCCAAAGACGACTTATTTTCTGGGAGCTGTCGGTCTAGCGATGACTTTTATTCCTATTTGGCAGTGGTCGGATCAATGGACGATGCCTAGTATAGCTCGGGATATTTTATTTGGAACTTGCGACGGCAGCGGGCGTGGTGGTTGGGCTCTCCTTCCGAATTTAGGCTTTGTCACATTTCATTTTGCACTAGGACGCTACTTAAAAAATCATTCGCACAAAAAAACGATACATGAAATAAAGCCGCTTGAAATAATGCTGTGGCTGGTGGTTTTAGCACTTAGCTTTCCTCATTTGGGCGCGTATGGTGACACGGATATCGGTCCGGGTTTTTATTGTTATATTTTTCGAAAACCACCTCTTGTCTTTTGGTCTCATTATATTTGGATTTTATCTTTACTTCGCCTTTCGGTGTTGAAACAGATCAATGAATTCTTGGAGTCATTGTGGCTGGCACGCGCTATTTCCAGCCTGCAGTGGTCTCGGTCTTTTGGTCTCTGTTATTTTATTCATTTGGGTATTATTTTTGTTGCCTCTAACTGGAGCGAGGTTTTCCCAAAAGGCTCTTGGCAATTTGATATTTTTTATCTTTCAGTCATTCCCATTGTTGAAATTCTGATGCGCCTGTTTCGTTATTTGCAAACCCGATACGCTGCAACTACAGGGAGCATTTAGATAAAATTTAAGGAAGACTTAGGGGCATTCCAATCTGAAATACCCCTTCAAATAACCAATTAAATTTAAGCTTTGTAAGCTCGGTATTCCATTTGCAAATCCTTTGCAACGGGCTCGTAACAGACATAGCCACCATAGACATTCAGGCCTTTATATAGGGCTTTATCTTTAGCAATAGCATCTTCAACACCCATCGCAGCCAGCATTGAAGCATATTTCAATGTCACGTTGGTCAGAGCATAAGTCGAAGTCCTCGGCACAACGCCTGGCATATTCGGAACACAATAATGGATCACACCATCAACTTCATAAGTTGGATTTTGGTGCGAGGTTGGTCTGCAAGTCTCAATACAGCCGCCTTGATCGACAGCTACATCTACAACCACAGAACCTTTACTCATCGATGCGATCATTTCTTTGCTAACCAACATTGGCGCTTTTTGGCCAGTGATCAAAACACCACCAACCAGCAGATCACAATCGCGAACCGCTTCTTCAATATTTTTTGCGTTTGAAAATAAAGTCGTGCAACGACCTTGAAAAATATCATCTAAATATTCTAGCCTTCGAGTGTTCACATCTAAAATTGTTGTGTGTGCGCCCAAACCAACAGCCATCTTTGCCGCATTTGTGCCGACTACACCACCACCGATAATCACCACTTTTGCAGGGCGAACACCTGTCACTCCACCAAGTAAAATTCCTTTGCCACCGTGATCTTTTTGCAAATAAAAAGCACCAATCTGAGTGGCCATTCTTCCTGCGACTTCTGACATTGGCGTCAGTAACGGCAAAGAGCCGTCTTCCGCTTGAATGGTTTCATAGGCAATGGATTTCACTTTTCGTTCCGCTAAAACTTTGGTCAGTTTTGGTTCGGCTGCTAAGTGCAAATAAGTGTAAAGAATTTGATTCTCACGCAACATTTCGTACTCTTCAGGCAAAGGCTCTTTCACTTTTACGATCATGTCGGCGTTCGCGTAAATTTCTTTTTTGGTGTCTAAAATCTTTGCTCCGGCTTTTAAATATTGCTCATTGCTGATCAAACTTCCAACGCCGGCATCTTTTTCAACGATCACAGAGTGACCTTCTTTAACAAGCTGGCGAACGCCCGCTTCTGTCATTCCCACTCGATTTTCACTGATCTTAATTTCTTTAGGCACGCCAATAAGCATAGATTTCTCCTGTGTGTCGATGATATTGCACGGATCTTGGGGGGGAAGAAAGTCTTGCTTCAGAGCATCATGCTTCTTAACATAGGCAAGGCTACACTGGAGCGACTGACCATTCCGCCGACTTTTGCAAAGAGGATAATTTTGGACAAGAAAAAACTGATCGCAGCCATTCTAAAAAGACTAGAAACTGACTTGAACACAGCCATTACCGCAGCCCGCGCTGCCTTAGATGAAGCCACTCACCCAGAAAACAAAGCCGAAAACCAATACGACACCAGGGGCCTAGAAGCCGGCTACCTCGCAGGAGCCCAAGCCGAAAGAGCCGCCCAAATCGAAGAACAAATCCTGATCTACAAGCACTTGGAACCAAAAAATTTCAAAGACAAAGAACCCATCTCCTCAACAGCCCTGGTTGAAGTAGAGCTGAACGATAAAAAAAGTTTCGTCTTCGTCATGTCAAAAGGCGGCGGCCTAGTCCTAGAATTCGAAGGCCAAGCCATCCAAGTCGTCACGCCAAACAGCCCTTTGGGCGAAGCCATCCTAGGCCTCAAAGCCGGCGACACCGCAACTGTTGAACTGGGCGCGCGCACCCGCGAGTACGAAATCCTGACTGTGCAATAAACGATGCAAGCAAAAAACTAAGAAGCCCCAGGAACCGTCCATCCAGCATACCGATGCACACCCTCACTAACATCAGCCCCAAGCTCGACATGCCGAAAAGACCCGGTCGCAGCTCGCATTTTCTGAACCAATTTATTCATCACATCGTGACCGGCCTTGTACAAAACCACATGCCCCATCAAAGGCATTTCCAAGGTCACAAGATCCCCTAGCGCGTCCAAAGTTTTATGCCGAACAAATTCATCAGCCCAACGTAAAGGCTGTGGATTCACCATTTTTTGATCATCTAGAACAATCGCATTATCCAGACTGCCACCGCGAGCAAGACCTCTTTTTTTAAGCTCTTCAACATCTTTTAAAAAACCGAAAGTCCGCGCGCCTGCGACTTCACGAGCAAAAGTTTGCTCGTTGATATCTAAATCCATTTTTTGTTTACCAATGACAGGATGGGGGAAATCAATCGTCACGGTGACTCGCAAGCCATGATAAGGAATCACATAGGCATGTTTATCACCCTCTGAAAAATAAATTGGCTCAGTCACATAACAGTACTTACGCGGTTGATCTTGTTCAGCCAATCCGACGGCTTGCAAAGCTTCCAGAAAGTTCAGAGCGCTGCCATCGCAGATCGGAATTTCAGGCCCATCTAATTCAATAAATAAATTATCGATTCTTAAAGCCGACAAGGCTGACAGACAGTGTTCGACCGTGGCGACTTTAAATTCAGGTCCGCCCAATAAAGTTTGATAGGAGGTGGCTTCAACATTATTTGAGCTGACTTTCAAATAAGGACAGCCTGGTAAATCGGCACGAATAAAATAAACGCCCGTGTCTGGCGGAGCGGGTCTAAAAGTCAAAGTGCAAGGGTCCCCTGAATGGATCCCAATTCCCTTCACTTCAGTTTTTTTACGAATCGTCTTTTGTAAGAACATCTTTTTTCTTAACTCCGCTTTTTAGCTTAAAAAGGGTTGCCCGCCACTTTTAGCAGACCCACAACGTCGCTTCTTGTATTGCGAAGAGCCGGCATCGTCCACTGTTTTAAATCCTGATGTTCTTCTTCGGTCAAAGCGCCGTGCTGGCGAAAAATAGCAGCCGCCGCGACTTCAGCGGCTCGACTATCACCGTCGGCCACTTTCAGTGCAAAGGCATAGCCTTTTTCAGGCATAACTCCGCAATAGGCCCCTTCGGCCCCGGGCTTTAGCAATGCTCGGCCATGGGTTTTTCGAGCTAATTCACTGGGAAAATCATGAGAGCCCGACACATAAGTCGGATTGTGCCGCCAAGCGTGCAGAATTCTTTGCATTGATCTGCGACGAGACTCTGACAGTTCTTTTTCATCAAAAAACTCGGACATGCCGATCGCAATATTTTGTAAAGGTGTCGCGTGCGTGGGAATGGCGCAGCCATCCACACCGACTGGCATTCGCTCCATGGGGATTCTCATCAAGTCTGACAAAACTTTACGAAGTCGAACTTGCGCTGGATGCTCTACTTTGTGGTAATCGTGAAAATTTTCACCCAAAGCCAGACAGGTGCTAATAATGCCAAGATGTTTTCCAGAGCAATTATTTAATAGTGATGTCGCCGGCTGATTTTTTTTTATCATCTCATAATGACTGGCCTGATGGGACGGAAAAGCGGGACCACAGTAAAGATCGGCTTCTGTCAGTTTCAGTTTTTCTAACCAATGATGAAGACTGACCAGGTGATGTTTTTCGCCGGTGTGCGAAGCGCAGGCCAAGGCTAACATTTTTTCGTCCAGGCCAAACTTTTCTACAGCACCGGATTCCACCAGGGGTAGCGCTTGCAAGGGCTTGATCGCTGATCTTGGAAAAGTCAGATAATCAACATTGCCCCAAAAACTGGAAACAAGTCCTCGCTCGTCAGCCACAACTGCCATGACTTGATGCTGGGATTCAACGGCATTGCCGCGAACCACTTCAATCACCAGCGGATGTCGGCTTTTCATGGTGCCGTCTCGATCACTTGCTTACGACCAAACTCAGTCAGCACGCGACCTCTTGGTGTTTTTTGAAGATAGCCTTCTTGAATTAAAAAGGGTTCGTACATTTCTTCCAAAGTTTCTTTTTCTTCACTTAAAGCGGCGGCCATAGTTTCAATTCCTACGGGCCCACCATTATATTTTTCATGAATGAGTTGCAGGATTCGACGATCCATCAGATCTAAGCCCCATTGATCGACACCCAATTTATCAAGCGCATAAACCGCAAGCTTCTTATCAACATGCCCCTGACCATCGACTTGCGCATAATCGCGGACTCTCTTTAAAATACGATTAGCCACCCTTGGAGTGCCGCGAGCTCGCCTTGCGACTTCTTCAGCCGCATCCGCTGAGATCGTAATTTTTAATATTTTTGCAGATCTGATGACAATCTCTAAAAGCGATGCCCGATCATAAAACTGCAGACGCTCGACAATTCCGAAACGATCTCGAAAGGGAGAATTTAAAGATCCCGCTCGAGTGGTGGCACCGACTAAAGTAAAAGGCGCCAACTGGAATTTCATAGCCCTGGCCCCCATCCCTTCGCCAGTCACGATGTCGATGTAGTAATCTTCCATGGCTGAATAAAGATACTCTTCGATGACGGTGTTCAGTCTATGGATCTCATCGATAAATAAAACTGAAAAAGGTTTTAGACTTGTCAGCAAGGCCGCTAAATCGCCTTTCTTATCCAGTGCCGGACCTGAGGTCACTTTGCATTCAACACCCAAATCGTGCGCGATAATTCGCGCTAAGGTGGTTTTCCCTAAACCTGGAGGACCACAAAGCAAAGTATGATCCAAAGGTTCTTTCCGAAACTTGGCCGCCTGGGCAAAGATTTTTAGTTTGTCTTTCAGATCTTGCTGACCCAAAAATTCTGAAAAATCATGGGGACGAAGTTCGTTCTCCCAAACTTTTTCACTGTCACTGCTGTTTGTTTCAAGTATTGGGTTCATCAGTTTTCCTTAAATCATTTTTGAAAGACGACTGAGGCCTTGGCGCACGCCTTCTTCGACTTCAATTTCCGGAGGAAGATTCAAAACAAATTCCTCCACACTCTGAGGTTTAAATCCTAAATTCACAAGAGCGAAATGAATTTGCTCAAGATGACTGGCTCGCTTTTGCTGAGGACTGTTCACGCGCACAAGTTGGCCCTGCAAGGTTAAAATAATTTGTTCGGCGGTTTTTTTGCCAATCTTTGGCAAGTTAGATAAGGCTTTCGCGTCGCCAGCTTCGATAAAACCAATAATTTTTTCAGCGCCAGCGCCCGATAAAACTGACAACGCACTTTTAGGTCCAACGCCATTCACTTTTAAAAGCGAAAGAAAAACTTCTTTTTCCAGACGACTGCCAAAACCAAAAAGCTGCAAAGCATCTTCACGCACATGAGTGTAAATCCACAGCCTTAATTCTTGTCCCACTTGCATTCGCAATTCATCTAAGGTTCGACCAGAGCACAAAGTTTCGTAGCCAACGCCTTGAACATCAATCACGGCGGTGTCCGTCGTTACTTCCAAAAGTTTTCCACGCAAGTAAGCAATCATCGAATCTCCAATCCACGCTGCATTCGCGCCTTCACAATTTCTGCGACCGCATGATGATAAGCGACAGCCACTGCATCAGAGGCATCCAAATGGGTGAAGCTTGGAATTTTTAATAAAACTTTCAGCACGTCTTGCACCTGTTCTTTTTCAGCACCACCAGAGCCCGTCACAGTTTTTTTTATCAGCCGAGTGCTATATTCAAAAACGGATAAACCTTTTAGTAACATTTCGTAAGTGATCACACCGCGCGCATGTCCCAGTTTAAAAGCGCTATCAGCGTTTTTTCCTAAAAAGATATTTTCAACCGCCACAGCTTCTGGTTTGTATTTTTCAAGAACTTCACGAAACCCAAGACCCAAGCGATAAAGCCGTTGATGAAAATCCGTTTCGGTCGTGCGACCCGAAGTCCGCACATCTAAAGCTCCGTGCGCAATATGAAAAATATCTCCCGAAGGAGTGTATTCCAAAACTCCGAACCCGGCAATGCGAGAACCCGGATCTATGCCTAATATTCTTTTTCTCATATCCTACTTTCCCGCGCTCAGGGAATTTACGTCAATCAAACATTGAGTTTTTATAACCAAGGTGCCATGCTTCAAAGATGCATAAAATTGACGACCCCTCAATGGAGCGCTATAAGAAAATCTTGTCGCAATCCCCTGAATCTCAGGCCTTTGCTCCTTTGGCTGAGGGTTACCGAGAGCGCGGCAGCCTGCTTGAAGCCGAAAAAATCGTCAAAAATGGTGTTAAGCGTCACCCAAAGTTTGCTGGTGGAATTTTAGTTTTAGCCAAGGTTTTAAAAGATCAAAAAAAATATAGTGAGGCTCGTCCCTACTTAGAAGAAGTGATTCAGTTGGATTCGGCGAATCTGCTGGCTTATCAGATCCTTGGCGAACTTTGCCTTTTGCAAAATGAACCAAAAGGCGCGCTTAAATATTTTAAGATGGTTCTGTTTTTTAATCCTCAGTCAACTAAGGCGCTAAAAGTGATTCAGAAACTGGAAAGCTTAACCGCTGACGAGTACGATGAAGAAGTTTTTGCGATGGCGCCTTTGCAATCCATGCCCCAGGAAAAAAAATCTTTGGCCTCCATCGTGTCCGCAGCCGCAGTCCCAGCTCCTGAAAAAGGGCCGCAAGGCCTGCAAAGAATGCTTTCCCTTGTTGACGCTTTTGTCGTCCGAAATGACCTCACTAAAGCGCAATTTTTATTAACTGAAACCGAAGTTGAATTTGGCGATCATCCAGAAATTCATCACCGTCGAAAACTTCTGTACAACCGTCAATCCTCGCAACTTTCCAGAGAAGGCGATGAAATTGAAAGTCTGCGTCCCATTTTAACTCGCGAAACCGCAATCCGAGATCGGAAGCTGGCTCTGTTAAAATCTGTGCTTCGCGTTATAGAACGCGGCCAAATCTAAGCCCCGCCCGCTAAATTATTGCCTCGAAGCAGCCTGTGCTTGTATCTTCGAAATTCTTAAAAAAAATTCCGAGGAGTCGTCGATGTACGAAACAGCTGATTTTAAAAAGGGCCTTAAGATTTTGATGGATAACGATCCTTACACAATTGTTGATTTTCAACATGTTAAGCCAGGTAAAGGAAATCAGTTCACTCGTACAAAAATGCGCAATCTTTTGACCGGTCAAAATCGTGAGATGACTTTTAAGTCCGGCGAAAAGTTCGGCGTTCCAAATGTTGAAAACAAAGAGATGTCGTATTTGTACAAAGATGAAAATGGTTTCAACTTTATGGACCAAACAAATTACGAGCAACTTTTAATGACTCCCGATGAAGTTGGCGATTCGTCTGACTTCTTGATTGAAAATTTAAATGTGGTGATTTTATTTTTTAATGATCGAGCGGTGGCTGTTGATGTACCGAAAGCCGTGAATTTAAAAGTGGCACAAACAGATCCTGGCGTGAAAGGTGACCGTGTCACTGGTGGAACAAAGCCTGCGACTATGGAAACAGGTCTAGTGGTCCAGGTCCCTTTGCATATCTCAGAAGGCGATCTGTTGCGAGTTGACACCTTCACCCGGGATTACGTCGAGCGAGTGAATCTAAAGTAGACCTTTTTGGTCGCACAACGCAGCGTATTAAGTCTCCTGATTTACTCATAAATATCTCAAAATAAGGGGTGGCCATAAGAACCATGGAGGGCTCCTTTTTTGTCCATCAATCTCGAGCTTGAAATCAAGAACTTTTTACTGAAAGAAGGTTCTTTAGATCAAGCCATCGAAAATATTATTCAATTGGTTGAAAGTAACACCGACGGTTTGGATCCTTCGGATGTCATCACCCTTTGTCGATTTTTAATTCAAGGGCAAGCCTATCCGGCCGTGGTTCATTTTGTTTTCAAACATTGGGATCAAAAAGATTTTATCATCCCGTGGCCCTATTTTTTGAAAGCCTTGGAACCAAGAATGACGATCGAGCTTGCCGAAATTTTATGGGATGCAATCTCAGAGACCAAAGGATTCACTCAAGCTTGCCGAAGTTTTTCCATGGATCGCTTCTATCCGCCAATGATCGATAAGCGCCAACTCCGGCGAAAACACTTAGTTCAGAATGTTCAAAAACGCCGGGAAGAAATTGAAGCTGAGCTTTCAACCCTGCATGATCGACAACTTTTTGAAAAAGAGAAAGCCCTTTTACGACGCCTGTTGCGTATGCACCCTAACGATCCTGAACTGCTTAAAAAAAGTTCTGACTTGCGCGAGCGCAGTGCTTTAGAAATTATTGCAAAGCATGCTCCCTTGCGAAGGTCCATCATTTGGGACGACGAGAAAAAAAATCCTGAAATCGAA
>JAYWDA010000420.1:0-1899 GCA_043780105.1 Pseudobdellovibrionaceae bacterium
CGTCGAAAAGAATCAGTCTACGGCATATTATCGGTTCATTCCTTGCAGCCGCACTGACGATGGTATTAATTTGGCAGGAGTTTGATCCTCGGGTCTTGATGGTTTTTGTTGTCTTCATAGCTTCAGCAGAAATCTTTGTCCAAATTCGTTGGCGGATGTCGCTCAGTTGTCGGCAATGTGGTTTTGATCCGGTGATTTATAAAAAAAATGCGGAAGTGGCTGCTGAAAAAGTAAAAGACCATTTGCTTCGCCGCAAGCAAGACCCTCGATACTTGCTGTATGAACCCTTGAGCCTTCCGGTTCGACGGGTGCCCCCGCCGCAGCAGGCCGGCGAGCCTAAAAGGGGTCGTCTGATCTCGAGACAAATATAAAATCTTGAGTCGATTCGGGTTCTCGGCTACCGTGTTTTCTAGTCATGAAAATTCTAATTATTGTCCCGACTTATAATGAATGCGAAAACATTGCGCCGCTGCTGCAAGAAATCCTTAATTTAAAACAAGGTTACCATATTTTAGTCGTCGACGATAGTTCGCCCGATGGCACAGCCGAAATTGTTTTAGAGATACGCAAAAAAAATCCGGAAGTGCATTTGTTGTCGCGCCCAGGGAAGCAAGGTTTGGGACGAGCCTATATTGCAGGTTTTAAATGGGGTTTAGAAAATGGTTATGAGGCTTTCGTTGAAATGGATGCCGATTTTTCTCACAGGCCCGAAGATCTTGGTCCCTTGATTTCTAAATTAAAGGATTATGATTTTGCGGTCGGTTCTAGATACATTGAAGGTGGACGAACGGTGAATTGGGGAATTTTAAGAAAAATTATTTCTCGAGGCGGCGGAATTTATTCTCGACTGATTTTAGGATTTCCCTTGCGAGATTGGACCGGTGGTTTTAATGCCTGGAAAAAGCCCGTGCTTGAAGGCATTCACTTAGACACGGTTAAATCCAATGGCTACAGCTTCCAAATAGAACTTAAATACAAAGCTTTGAAAAAAGGTTTTCGCGGAACTGAGTCCGCCATTGTTTTCGAAGATCGCAGAGTGGGCCAAAGTAAAATGTCTTTTAAAATTGTTCTGGAAGCTTTTTATCGAGTGTGGTTACTACGTGCCAAGTAGGCAAATTGAATTGTTCTTACTGCTGACTCTCTTTATCAGCAGTTTAGCGGCTCAAGGGCAAAATGCGCCAATGAATCCGAAGATGAAATCAGCGCCCGTAAAATCTCCCGCCAATCCTAATAAAGCACAAAAGGCCATTATTTCGGGCGAGCAAACTTATATTTTTCAGCAACCTAATTTTGATGCTGAAGTGGTCACTATTTTAACGCCTGGTAAAACGGTTTATTTTATCTCTCAAGGGAAATGGGGCCCCTTTCACAAAATTCGACTAGAACCTGGAAAAACTGGATATGTGATTGATTCAGATATTCGAATTTTAAAAGATCCAAAAATTAAAAACCAAATCAGTAGCAAAAATGCGGACGAAGAAAAAGCTGGTGGTAGAAAAAGCAAAAAAAGACGCCACGCCAAGTCCTTTAAAAATGCCAGGTACTGGGGCGCAGCTTTGCAAATGACAGACTTCACTGAAAACACGATGAATAATATTCGCCATCAATATCTTCCTTTTTACGGAATTAAAATTTCTGGACCCCACACCGTACTAGAAGACGACACAAACCTTGAGGTTGATTTATTGCTTCATTGGGGACCGCCAAGTTATTACACAGATGCGACGACGAACACGGCGGCGGGATTTATCGTGATCACAGATTTGCTGTGGCAATCCCTGCAACAGCAATCTAAAAATGTAATGACCTTTTTTGGTGCTGGGCCGATGTTCCGCTACTCACATATCTCATCGACCCTGACGATTGGAAATACTAAGTCTGAATACGCCTTGGATGATA
>JAYWDA010000421.1:0-1510 GCA_043780105.1 Pseudobdellovibrionaceae bacterium
AGCCAGGAGCAACCCGAAAACAGCCCCAGACGCTCCAATGACAGGAACAGATAACCCCATTTGGTGCCCAGTTACCGCCGCATAAATTCCCATGCCGACCGTGTAAATAATGGCAGCTCCGACACCACAAACAAGATAATAGACCGTAAAGAACTTAGAGCCCCAGCGCTGTTCTAGCTCTGACCCAATAAACCATAACAGCAACATATTAAATAAAATATGTGTGATCTGCAGCGTATGTAAAAACATATAAGTAACGAGCTGCCAGCCATAAAAATTAAAAATAACTTTTTCAGGATAAAGCGCGAGCCACGAGGAAAAGCGAACATGTAGAAAAGTTTCCAGCAAAACTTGCCCAACAAACCAAACCCCCACCGTGGCGATAATAATCCACTTTACGGCGGGTGTCAGAGGAACCATCATTTGTGGCTTTTGGTTATTCACTGAAGCTCCTTGTGAGACTTAAAGAAATTCTGCAACCGTTCATAGGTCTGCTCTAAATTTTCAATCACAACTTTGGTTTCAGCAATCAAAGGGAAAAAATTCAAGTCTCCGGCCCAGCGAGGAATCACATGATAATGTAAATGGTCTGGAATTCCAGCACCAGCGATCTGGCCTTGATTCAATCCGACGTTGATTCCACCCGGCTGATAGGTCTCGGTGACGGCCTTCATCGCTAGCCTTAAGGTCAGGTGCAAATCTGCAAACTCTACTTCTGACAATTCAAAAACTTCGCCCTTATGTTTCAAAGGCAAAATCAAAACATGTCCGCTGTTGTAAGGATACTTATTGATCACAACCATCGAATGTTTCGATTGATAAACACAAAGGCTTTCAAAAGAAATTTTCTTTGAAGCGGTACAGAATACGCAACCGTCAGCATGAATTAATTTACGAACATACTTCAATCGATCAGGGCGAAACAAAACATCCCGTTCAAGAGGCCAAATCTCTTTTGCTAAGGCGATGGACTGCGAAGCCTTAGATTTTTTTGCCGTCTTGACTTTTTTTAGAGTTTTCTTTGCCCTCATCACTACTGCCAGTACCCAGGCATCAATAGCACAGGCTGGTTGAGCGATTGGGACTTCACAAATTCTTTGATCAAATCTTTTGCATTTGGAGTTTGATTAAAAAGTCCAAATATTTTGGCATTTTCATTCACAGAGTTCAGTGGATCTTCATGATCTTCAGTGCCGAAATCAAAAATCGATCTTTTCTTTTTAGGCACTTCAAAAACTTCATAATCTTTTCCAAGTTTGGCGATCTCTGCCGTTAAGTTCACAGCGTCTTGGTAGCTGCCAACTTGATCTGCAAAACCAAGCGCAACAGCTTTAGCGCCAGTAAACACTCGACCATCAGCAAATTGATCCACAACTTCTGGCTTCATTTTTCGAGCCGCAACAATATCCGCCTTAAACTGCAAGAAAACATCGTTGATCATCGACTGGAAAAGCTCTTTTTCATCCGCTCGCATCGAGCGATACTCAGCGCCTGAATCTTTAAATTTTCC
>JAYWDA010000422.1:0-2623 GCA_043780105.1 Pseudobdellovibrionaceae bacterium
CGCCCTAAGTTTTAAAATATATTTTTCTCATTAGCATTTTTGCTAAGGGACCAATTCCTAAACCCTCATCTTCATTAGCGGCGCTGATCAGCAAGTCAACTCGGGGAAAGTATCTTACCGAAATTGGCGCCTCTAGAGTTTTACATAACTGAGCTGGCGAAGTGACTGAGTGCCTGCGGCACATGACAGGCCTATCATTATAAATGCTGCATTCTCCCGATTGATTTAAGAACAAACATTTATTTAAAGGATGGTGGCTTGCTTTTTTCCAGATCGGATCGCCGACAATTCTTTTGCTCTGTGCTAACCATTGGGCTTGATCCACAATAAATCCATTTTTTATTAGGTCCGCTAAAATTTCAGCTTCATAAGTTGTTATTTCAACTTCAATATGACAACAGGCAGAGCAACCCTTTTGACAGCTGGCGGGAAGATGATGCGCCTGTGATATCTCTTGATCGACCATCTTGTGAAGCCTTCGCGCTCGCGGAATTCCAGGATCAGTTTTTTGCAGTTCGGCCTTTGCTTCATTTAAAGCCTCATGCAAGGAATCAATAAACTTTTCAAATTGCGAAGGCTCTAAGGGGGACTCTTGATCTAAAATAAATTTTTTAAGCGACCGGGTGAGGCGAGGATGTTGGATCAGTAACTCTTGATAGGTCATGCCCTGCTATTGTCTACTCAAGAAAGAGGACCAGGCAACCTTCATTATTTTTTCCGTTGGATAATTTCTCATAAGACCACTGATAACCCGCCAGTTTTAAATATTTAATAGCGATGGCTTTCACAGTGCCCGTGCCCTTACCGGTCATGATGCGAGCTTTTTTTAAATTTGAATTTGATATTTGCACCAGAAAACGATCAATCGCGTCTTCCACTTGGTCCGCTTTAAATCCATGCAAGTCTAAAAGATCCTTAGCCATTCTGAGCTCCGCCCTCGCGGGGTTTGAAAGATTGAAACTGGCGCGAGATGCGTTGCCAAACTTTGACTTCTTCGGGTGTGACAAAAGACATCGCTGTTCCTGAGCGTCCAGCCCTAGCTGTGCGTCCAATGCGGTGAACATAATCGGCAGGATCTTGCGGTAAATCATAATTAATAACATGTGCGACATGAGAGATATCAAGACCTCGGGCCGCGATATCGGTCGCAATTAAAACTCGCACAGATCCATTGCGAAAACGATCCAAGGCTTCTTTCCGCTGAGCTTGGGTCCGGCCGCCATGAATCGTAGCACAGTGAAAGCCGTACTCTTTAAGATATTTTGTGATCCGAGCCGTGCGAATCTGAGTCCGTGCAAAAACTAAAATGGACCCTTCACGCGCCCCGATCTGCTCAAGCAAAGTTTCATTTTTTCGAGCATTAGGAACCTGCACTGATTGCTGCTCGATCTGTGGTCGGGTTTCCTGGGTGGAGGCCACTTGCACGCGAACGGGCTCTTTTAAATATTTTTTTGAAAGATCGACAATGTGCTTAGGTAAAGTCGCAGAAAAAAGCATGGTCTGTCTTTTTTCTGGTAAGTAAGTCAGGATTTCATTGAGCTGATCTGCAAAGCCCATATCTAACATGCGGTCAGCTTCATCTAAAACTAACACTTCTAATTTTGCCAGCTTCACATTTTTTCGCCGTAAGTGATCCATCATACGACCAGGAGTTGCGACAATCACCTGAGGTTTTCTTGTCAGCAACTGCACTTGTGGGCGCATTGACAGGCCACCGATCAGGTTTGCGACTAAGATTTGGGGACTGAATTTTGTTAGGTCTTTTAAAACTTCACTGACTTGTTCGGCCAATTCCCTTGTAGGAACTAAAATTAAAGCCACGGCCTCAGGCTGCGTAAGAATTCTTTGTAAGATGGGAATCGAAAAAGCCACCGTCTTACCACTGCCCGTTTGTGCGCCGCCAATCAAGTCTGCCCCTTTTAATGCTGTCGGAATGGCATCCCGTTGGATCGGAGTTGGTTGCGAAAAGCCTAGGACATTTAAGCTTTGTGCTAATTCAGGGTGTAAATTAAAACCAAGGAAAGAATCCAATAGATCCTCCAAAAAAAGGGCTGATTCAGGGCTAGAATCTATCATTAAGCCTGTGCCTTATCTACTCTGTTCTGGCACTTGGAATTTCTTCACGGTATAAGGGAAGGATATGAAGGTATTAATGTTGTTATCACAGACCGAAATCACAGGCGCCGAGGTCCATGCCGTGCAATTGGGTCAGTGGCTGTCTGAGGCTGGGCATTCGGTGTTCTTGATCTCAGATACATTGAATATGCCGACAACTTTGTCTTATACACAAAAGCCGATCCATCCAAAGGGGTT
This sequence comes from Pseudobdellovibrionaceae bacterium, assembly GCA_043780105.1. Classification (GTDB taxonomy): domain Bacteria; phylum Bdellovibrionota; class Bdellovibrionia; order Bdellovibrionales; family Bdellovibrionaceae; genus JAYWDA01. The sequence continues at coordinate 2,314 of JAYWDA010000422.1, forward strand.
CTTAAATCGCCTTTCAAATATCTTATTCCTTCGAAGATTCATAGAAGAAAATCAGATTGATATTTTACACGCCCATTCAAGGGCTGCTGTGCGAGTGGGATTTTGGACCTGTTGGCTATCTCGGGCCGCTTTAGTTTCAACGGTTCATGGCCGGCAACATTTCTCATGGTCAAAAAAAGTTTTTAATTTATATGGCCGCCATATTATTGCAGTTTGTAAAAATATAAAGACTCATCTGCATCAGGATTTTGGCTTAAGGAATGAATACATCTCTGTCATTGGGAATCCAGTTCACATGACGGCTTCGACG
>JAYWDA010000423.1:0-11779 GCA_043780105.1 Pseudobdellovibrionaceae bacterium
CTTTGCGAAAAGTTTTTTGGAATTCCGCCAATTAAAAAACCGGGCTTATGACCACAGGTCTGGGCCACCCAAGCCATCATGGAAGTTGTTGTTGTTTTCCCATGCGTGCCTGACATGACGATGGATTCCCTATCACCAATCACTTGCGATCCTAAAGCTTTAGGCAGCGAAGTGTAGGGAATCCCTAAGCGCATCAGTTCTTGTGCTTCGACGTTACTGGCGCTGATCACATTTCCAACGATCACAAAATCAGGTTTTGGATTTAAGTTGGCTGCAGCATAACCTTTTTGAATTTGAATTCCCATGCCTTCGATTTGCGTCGACATCGGAGGATAGGGATTGGCATCACTGCCCGTCACTTTGTAACCTTGATCTTTTAGAAGTCCTGCAAGACTTGCCATTGCTGTCCCGCAAATTCCCATCAAATGCACATGTGACCCAGGTTTTAATTCCATTTGATGTTTCCTTAGTAAGAAGATTTTTTTAAGCCTTCAACCAGCCAATTATGAATATCAGATCTTAGCGGCCCAAAGGCTTTATTCTCGCGCCCGTAAGCCACGCGATTACTTAAGACAGCGACGGCTAAATCCATTTTTGGATCATACCAAGCTGACGTTCCTGTAAATCCCGTATGACCAATTGAATTTAAAGAAAAATAAACTCCGCAGCTGGCTGATCCTGGAGTTGGCATCATATATCCCAGCGCCCAATCACCTTTTCCAACCGGACGCGCCCGCTGCGAAAATAACATGGCTGTCTTTTGACGAATAATAGACCTTGCAACACCTTGAATTTGGGACCTTAAGTGCAATAAAAACCAACCCATATCATCGATGCTGCCAAAAAGTCCTGCATGGGAAGAAATTCCTCCTAATGCAAAAGCATTTTCATCGTGGACTTCGCCCTGAAGAACTCGCAGTCGCCATGGACATTCTTCCGTCGGAGCGTAAAGATTTTTTCGGTAAGCTGCTAAATTCCCAGGATGAAAGTTCAAAGTAGTGCCGCTATAAAACTTTTCTTTTGTATCATTCCAAACTTCAGGCAAAGGCTTTTGATAAAGCGCTTCTAATGCAAATGCCAGAGTTAAAATTCCCACATCAGAATAAGTGCTAACTTCTTTGATTTCGATCTCTTGACCGATGATCATACTTTGCAATTGCTTCCAGCGCTCTGGGACAGACACATCGGTTTTAATGTCTTTATAAAACGGCACCCACCAAGGTAGACCCGATGAGTGCGTCAGCAAATCCTGCACCCGAGTTTTTTTCGACGGAAACCATGGTAAAACGGCAGAAAGTTTTGTATCTAGGTCCCATTTTTTTTCTTCAAAAGCCACAGTCATCGCTTGGACCGAGAAAATAATTTTAGTGACGCTAGCTAAATCGTAATACGGGTAAGTTTCACCAACGCTGATATCACAAACAAGCTTTCCGCCTTGATATGCGCGGACCTGCACACCAGGGGTCACATCGCGAAGGCGAGGCTCGATTTGTGAGGCTAAACTTTTCTCTAAAGTCGAGGTTCTGATCATCTAAAGGGCTCCCGTTTGAATTGAAATTTCGCAGCCCGAAGAGTTTACTAATATTGCTTCTGTCATAAAAGGCACCGGTCGCAAGTTCACATCATGACCTGATTCCATTCCCGAAAAAACGGGAATTTTAGATTCATTAGCCCAGCTCAGTAAGGCTTTTTTTACAAAGCTTCCACCTTGGGGTTCGTCGCCACCGGTAAAATGGCCTAGTAAGATCCCTTTGCAATCCTTAAGTTTACCCGCCTGCTGAAAATGCACAAGCATACGATCTAATTTGTAACCACGCTCGCCGATGTCTTCTAAGAATAAAAATTTATTTTTCAAATCAAATTCATAAGGTGTTCCTAAAGTCGGTTGCAAGGTGGCCAGATTCCCACCAACGATGGAGGCTTTAATCCGACGGACTTTTTCAGCCGCCTTGTTCACAGGTTTTAGTTTTTTAAAAATAACTTCCTGACTTTTACCCCACAAGATTTGTTTCATCTCTTTTTGAATTGAAGGAGCGACTTTACCTTTTTGCCCAATCCTGTCTAGCAAAGCGCCATGTAAACTGGGCCACTGCCACTGATGATTAAAAAAATTATGGAGTGAAGTGATGTCACTGATCCCAATAAGAAGCTTTGTCTTTAAAGGCTTTTTCATTTTTGCAAGATTTGGGACTAGTCGGATGGAGCCGTAGCCGCCCCTTAAACACCAAATAACTTTTGAATCTTTGGCCATCAAGGCTGCTTGCAAATGCGACCAGCGAGTTTCGTCGGTGTTGGAGGCGATCAGATTTTTTTTAAATAAGTTTTTTGGAAGTCGGGCTTTTAAATTCCAAGACTCTAGAAACTCCAAACTGGATTTCAAGACTTCCGGAGTCACCGACCAACCCGGCGCTATAATATCAACAATGTCTCCATCTTGGAGAGGCTGCCAACTTTGCATTTCACCATCCCTGCGGGAGGATTTTAGATCAATCGCGGTCCAAGCCAAAAAGTGGCGTTGGATATTTAGCGCCAAAACAGGCCGCACAAAATTTATTCGGCGGCTGGCCCAAAGCTTGAAATAATCCTTCGATAGACAAGTATCCCAAAGAATCGGCGCCGATGAAACGACAAATCTCATTTTGACTTTGCTGCGCAGCAATTAAGCCAGACTTTTTCGGCGTATCGACACCGTAATAACAAGGATTCACCGTCGGCGGGGCTGCAATTCGCATATGCACTTCGGTGGCACCTGCGGCTCTGATGAGGTTAATAATTTTCTTACTGGTCGTGCCGCGGACTAAAGAGTCATCGATCACGACCACTCTTTGGCCTTTCAAGACCGCCGACTGAGGATTCAGTTTAATTTTAACGCCGAAGTCCCTGATACTCTGAGAAGGTTGAATAAAAGTTCGACCTACATAGTGATTTCGAATAATTCCTAATTCAAAAGGAATTTTACTTTCCTTCGAATAACCAAGTGCTGCCGGAAGGCCGCTATCAGGAACAGGGATAATCAAATCTGCATCAATCGCTGTCTCTTTGGCTAGTTGCTGACCGAAACTTTTACGGGCTTCGTAAACACTTTGTCCAAAAACGACGCTATCGGGCCTGGCGAAATAAACATGCTCAAACACGCAGTGGGCCGTCGCTACTTTGTCACTGTAACGGACTGAGTGTTCGCCCTTTTCATCCACCCAAAATATTTCACCGGGCTCAACTTCGCGGTCAAACTCGGCTTCAATTAAATCAAAAGCACAAGATTCAGAAGCTACAACCCTAGACCAACTTCCATCAGCGTTAGCTTTTTTTCCTAGCACCAAAGGCCTAAAACCTTGCGGATCGCGAACCGCCACCATGCGATCATGAGAAAGCAGAACCAAACTAAAGGCTCCGACGATTTTCTTTAAGCTATCTTTTAAAGCCTCGACCAAATCATTGGAAGGATGCCTTGAAAGTAAATGCAAAACAATTTCTGTGTCATTCGTGCCGCTAAAAATCGAGCCTTTGGCTTTAAGCTCATGGCGTAACTCTTCGTTATTTACGATATTTCCATTGTGAGCAATGGCTAGCGGACCATTCAGCAATGTCGCAGTTAAAGGCTGAGCATTTGTTAATAAGTTTTGTCCTGTCGTCGAATACCTGACATGACCAATGGAAGCCGAGCCTTGAAGACGAAGTAAGTCTGATTCTTTAAATACATCACCAACTAAGCCCAGACCTTTGTGGATAATATGATCGCCTTTTTTAAGCGTGACGATCCCTGCCGATTCTTGTCCGCGATGTTGCATGGCAAATAAACCTAGATAAGTCATGCGAGAGGCCTCTGGAAAGTTCCAGATCCCAAAAACGCCGCACTCTTCACGCCAAGATTTCATATTCATCCTTATCTTTTTTCAGTCTCGCCATAAGTTTCAAAAATCTTTTGTGGTGAGCTTTTCAAATGCGCGCCTAAAGTAAACGATCCTTTTTTTACCTGACCGAGGGATTTTAAAAGAAAATCTTTGCCGATCAAACTTTTTAACTTTTCAACATCCGCTGGAGCCACTGCCAAAACCACTTCGTACAAATTTTCTTTTAATAAGTCTTTGGTCTTGATGTTAGTAAAAAACTTCTCGTCGCCTTCAAAGCCTACAAATCGCGACATCAAAGCTAATGATCTCAGTAAGCCACCTTGACCAATCACTCGCGAAGTTTTAACCAATCCGTTTTCGACAAGTTTAACAAGCAACAGCTGAAATTCGCGAATTTTTGCTAAGTCCAGTTCACCCTTGAAAGCAGAAGCTTGTTTTAACATTTCTGCGCCCCAGAAAAAAGCTTCGACGTGAACTGCACTTAAAATAAACACCTGATCCTGTTCATTAACAAATTCATCGTATGGAATATTGTTTACATCAGACCTTAATCCAATCAAACCCGTGGCTGGCGTCGAAGTGATATTTTGCCCCATGGTTTCATTATAGAAACTCACATTTCCACTGATCACAGGCGCATCAAAAATTTTAGCCGCTTCTGCCAGAGCTTCTACTGAGGTCACAAATTCAGTCATAATATTTTTCTTTTCAGGATTTCCAAAATTCAAACAATCACTGACGGCTAAAGCAAAGGCACCTTTGGCTGCCATTTGTAAAGTTGGATAAATGATCGCGTCAAAGGCTCCCAGTTGCGCATCCATCCGCATCAGTGCGGGCCTACACCCCACTGTGATCGCAAGTCCCCTGCCTGAATCTGGCAGTCTTAGAAAAGCGACGGATTGTCTGGCATCGCGGGCTGTTCTTAAACCAACTCTTTGGTCATACTGCTGATAAATCCATTCACGGCTGCCGGCTTTTTCATTACTTAGAAACTGAATCAGATATGTTTCAAGCTGGGCAGGCGTTACTTCTGGCATCCACTCTGTTTCTTTTTTTGCATGCGGAGTCCAAGGTGAATACGGCCGATCATAGATCGGAGCTTCTTCGGTCAGCCACTGTGGATCCATTTCTGTCAGCACTTCATTTTTCCAAAGTAGCTGGACCTTTGATTCTTTAAGAACTTCGCCAATGACAGTAGCTTCTAAACCCCAGCGATAAAAAACTTTTTTAATTTTTTCAAAATTCTGCGGTTCGCACACAAGCAGCATGCGCTCTTGGCTTTCAGATAAAAGAATTTCTTCTGGCGACATACTTGAATCCCTGAGTGGAACTTTATCTAAGTGCATGCGCATACCGGTTCCACCCTTAGCGGCCATTTCAAAACTCGAACTGGTCAGACCGGCAGCCCCCATATCCTGCATACTTGCGACTAAATTCTGAGCCAACACTTCAAGGCAGGATTCGATGAGAAGCTTTTCAAAAAACGGATCGCCGATCTGCACGTTAGGTTTTTTTGCTTCTGAATTTTCGCCAAAAGATTCACTGGCCATACTGGCGCCATGAACGCCATCTTTGCCGGTTTTTGCTCCGACATAAACGACCCAGTTGCCTGGACCTTTGGCTTTTGAAAGAGCCATCGGATCGTCTTTTCTAAAAAGCCCCACGGCCATGGCGTTGACTAAAATATTTTTATTATAACTGGGATCGTATTCTGTTTGACCAGACACCGTGGGAACGCCCACGCAATTTCCGTAGCCAGAAATTCCGTGCACCACCTCTTTTTGCAAAAACCCCATACGATCAGCTGAAGGCTCGCCAAAACAAAGATAATCTGCGATCGCGATTGGCCGGGCACCCATGGTAAAGATATCTCGCAAAATTCCACCAACACCGGTAGCTGCGCCTTGGTAGGGTTCAATAAAGCTTGGGTGGTTGTGACTTTCCATTTTAAAGGCAATGCGTTCGCCTTGCCCTAAATCAACAACACCTGCATTTTCGCCTTCAGATTCAAGCACTCTGGCGTGACTATGTTTAAATTTCTTTAAATGTTTTCGAGATGATTTATAACTGCAGTGTTCACTCCATAGGGCTGAAAAAACCGCCCACTCAACGCCGCGGGGCGCGCGACCCAAAGTTTTTTCAATCAAGGCATATTCACTTTGATTTAATCGATAGGTTTGCAAATTTTTTAAGGTTTGAGGATCGCAAGTCATAAAAAAGCCCGCCCTTCTGTTCCACCCATCCACGCATGCAAAGCCCGCTCAGGGTGCGGCATCAGTCCTACGACATTACCATTTTCATTGCAGATACCTGCAATATCACTCATCGAACCATTTGGGTTTTCGCTGTAAGTCAGCCAAACTTGAGAGGGTTTTAATTTTGCAACCTGATCCGCGGGAATAAACAAACGACCCTCACCGTGGGCAATAGGAAGTTTTAACTTTTGTCCGCTGGTTAATTTTTTTCCAAAAAACGCATTGGGGTTTTTAACTTCAAGCTCGACCCAGCGATCAATAAATTTTTGATTTTCGTTTCTTGTTAATACGCCCGGCAAAAGTCCAGCCTCACACAAAATTTGAAATCCGTTACAGATTCCTAGAACGGGCTTTCCTGTCGCCGCTAACGCTTTTACACTTGTCATCGCCGGCGACTGAGCAGCTAAAGCCCCACAGCGCAAATAATCTCCGTAACTAAAGCCGCCCGGAATAATCACAGCATCAACGCTATCCACCGAAAATTTTTCTTCAAACCACAACCAGATCGGCGTGTGGCCTAGTTCTTTGACCATCTCAAAGACGTCGTAATCGCAATTGGTTCCCGGAAACCGAGTGACACCGATTTTCATAAAGCTTTTAATCTTTCAATTTCAAAAGTTTCAAGCAAGGGATTAAAAAGAACGAACTCGGTCATCTTTTTTACTTTTTCCAGAGCGGTTTTTTCGTCCGTGTCTGGCACTTCGATTTCGATATATTTACCAATTTTACAGCTTTGCAGCTCAAAGCCTTGGCGCTGCAAAGTTTCTTCGACGGCGCGACCTTGAGTGTCCAGAATCACAGGTCGCATCTTGATCTTAATACCAAATTTCATAAGGACCTCTTTAGATAGCGTTTTGCAGGCGTTTTAAAACTTCTTCATAACTCTCGCGAATATTTCCTAAATCTCGGCGGAAACGATCTTTATCCATTTTTTCGCCCGATTTCTCGTCCCATAGACGGCAACAATCGGGGGTGATTTCATCAGCTAACAAAATCTCGCCTTTTTCGTTTTTCCCAAACTCGATCTTAAAATCTACAAGCTTAATTCCTGTTTTTGCAAATAAGGATTTTAAAGCCGTATTGACGTTAAGAGCGGCCACTTTCAATTCTGCGATTTCTTTATCAATTAAAATATCCATCATTAAAATCTGATCATCAGACATAAAGGGATCTTGCAGCTCATCGTTTTTAAAATAAAATTCAACCAAGGGCTTTTTTAATACAAGTCCTTCTTCGATTCCCAATTTTTTGGCGGTCGAACCGGCTAAAATATTTCGAACCACAACTTCGAGCGGAATAATTTTAACTTTATCCACCAGCATTCCGGTGTCGCCGTGTTTTCCTTTGTAGTGACTTTTAATGGAATTCTTTAAAAAATATTCAAAGATCAGCGCTGCAATATCGCGATTAATACGACCCTTTTCTTCAAAGGATCCTTTTTTCAAGGCATTAAAGGCCGTCAGGCTATCTTTGAATTCTAGTAAGTAAGAAGACGCATCCCATTCGAAAACTTTTTTGGCTTTTCCTTCATACAAAAGGGTCATGCTAAATCCTTTCCGTCGAGGGCTCTTTTCACCAAAGGCTTCATGCTTTTTTTATAGCGCTTGGCTTGAAAGATTTCTTCGATCTCTTTGGGTTTTAATAAATTCTTTAATTCTTTATCTTCCAACAATTTTTTCTTTAAGTGATCCCCACGACCGAGCGAGTGACAAATTCTTTGCACATGGGAGTATGCTTCTTCTCGACTTAAGCCTTTTTTTACTAATGTCAGAAGTACGTGTGAACTGAATAATTGTCCTTGCGAGAGTTCAATATTTTCGAGCATTTTCTTTTTATTGACGTCCAAGGACTCCATCACCTGCGCCATCCGATGAACGGCATAATCTGCAACAATAAAAGCATCTGGAAAAATAACTCGTTCTACTGAAGAGTGACTGATATCCCGTTCATGCCAAAGCGGAATATTTTCAAAACTTGATACTAAATAGCCGCGCAAAAGTCTTGCTAACCCTGTGATATTTTCAGCACTGATTGGATTTTTCTTATGTGGCATCGCAGATGATCCTTTTTGTCCACGACTAAAACCTTCTGTCACCTCAGCCACTTCACTGCGCTGAAGGTGGCGAAGCTCAACCGCTAAACGCTCCAAACCAGAACCTAGCATCGCTAAGCTCCAAATCATTTCTGTATGACGATCTCGGGGCACCACTTGGGTTGCAATTGTTTCTGATTTTAATCCAAGTTTGCGAGCTACCTTATCTTCAACAGCGGGTGGCTGCGCTGAATAGGTTCCTACCGCACCACTCAGTTTACAAATCATCATTTGATCACGAGCAGCCATAATTCGTTTTTCATTTCGGATCAGTTCTGCGTAAAAACCTGCTAACTTTAAACCAAAGCTTGTGGGTTCTGCAAACATCCCGTGCGTGCGCCCCGCCGACAAGCTTTCTGTATGTTCGCGGACTTTCGAGCGGAGGGCTTTTTCCAAACGCGCCAAAGACTTAAGTAAAACTTCGACAGCCTCTCTAATTTGCAAGCTAAAGGCCGTGTCTAAAACATCAGAACTTGTCATTGCGTAATGAAGAAATTTTCCATCTGGGCCGACACTTTCAGCCACATTACTAACAAAAGCGATCACATCATGTTTTGTGATCTGTTCGATCTCTTGAATGCGCTTCACACTGAAGCGCGCCTTTTGAGTGATCTCGCGCGCCGCTTTTCGAGGAATAATTCCCATCTGGGCTTGAACTTGCGCCACCGCAATTTCAACCTCAAGCATTTTACCAAATTTTGCATCCTGATCCCAGACGAGCGCCATTTCAGGTCGGGTGTAGCGATCAATCATTCATCAGCTCCTTTTTCTTGTTTTGCGTTTGCAGCCATTGCTGAATTATCTTGCCTCGCAGCTGAGATTGAAAATTGTATTGGTCATCTAAAGAAAATAAGGCGGCCACTTCCACACCGTCGCGATGAAAGTTTTTAAAAAAGCACGATTCCCGGGACGCCGCATCTTCTGGTAAATAAATTGGGAAACGCGACGGACCCAGCTCTTTATAGGTATAATAATAAGGTTGTGGATAAGTCAGGATTTCAGGCTTCGAAGGCGGAATCTTTTGTTCGAAATTTCGTAAGATCTTCTGACCGATCGTGGTTAGGTATTCTTTGTTAAATCTTTGCACCGTGGGAAGTCTGACCCAAGCATCCAAATTTTCTGGTAAAGCCGTTTTTTCAAGCAAGCAAAGATTTTCATGGGTCCAAGGCTCCATGACATCAGTTATCCAACACAAAGAGCGGGGTAAGGAACTGACTTCGACACAATTTTCAACCTTTAAGCGAAAGCGCATCCAAGACCAACTGCAATCAATCGCGCCTTGCGGAAACAGTTTTTTTCCTAACCGTTCATTTAAGAAAAACGTTTCCTCACTCGATAAACTTGACACTAAATTTTCAAAACGAAAAAATCCTGATTCGGGTCCTTTAAGTTCAATGCCCGTCAGCTGCCGCCGCCCTGCCACTGCGATATCGACAATTTCACAGTTTTTAAAAACTTTAATGCCATGACTTTCAACCCATTTTAAAGATCGCTCTAAACCATCGCGGCTGGGTTGATTCACAAGAAACGAATTCATCAGAGGTAAACCACGGCCTGTTGATAGGGAAGTGAGTTTTGTTTTAAAGGTGCTTGAACCCAGCTGATAGGCCAAATGCAGTGGCCAAACTTCTTCAAAAGGCGCTGCCTCAAGAAGTATTTTATCTTTCACTGAAAGGGGTTCATTGGCACTAAGAAGATCACGCATTCTTGGATTTAAACCCAACTGCGCAAATCGGTAGGCCGTGACTGGCGATTTCATCTCAATGGGACCTTGTCCTGTCCAAACTGTAAAGCCTGAGTCCACGGCGGCATGATGACCAAGGTGAGATAAGTATTCTAAAAAGCTTTGCGGATATTTTTCCGACATAAAAAGACCAAAGGGTCCCGCCACATCTTCGATGGGCCAGTTTCCTAACTGAGGGGACACATCAAGTAGCGCCACAGAAAGTCCCGCAGTTTCTAGCTCAACAGCCAACCAGTCACATCGACCAAATGCAGAAACAATAAAAACATCCCAAGGAGCTATTTCCATATATGCTGGACCTCTCGGACAAGCCTTTGCTCTGTAAAGCTAAGACGCTGTTGAGCCTCAGAAAAATCTAAATTATTCTGGGCCCAATCCGATTTTTGAAAAAATCGAAATTGCCGTAGTTTGGGGCCCGCATCAAGGTCAACCGTTACTTGATGAAGGGTGACTCCCAGATGATTTTTTTCCTCAAAGCTTTTTTCAAAAGCAGACAAACCAGGATACAGGGGCAAAAGGCTTGGATGAACATTGACCATATGACCCTGCCACTGCTGAACAAAGGACGCAGGGATGATTTTCATAAAGCCCGCCAGAAACAATTTTTGAATGCCGCGCTTTTCGAATTCTAAATTTAATTTTTGATAATCGATTTTTGCATCCAAAACTAAAGTCTGAAGGCCCGCCCGGCGCGCCCTAAAAAGTCCTGGAGCCGACATCTTTGAGCTAACAACTAATGAAACTCTTAATGAGGAAGCAAGATCAAGAAGAGCTTGCAGGTTGGATCCGCGACCTGAAATCATGATCGCGGTTCGCATAAGTCTCCGATTCCTGCAATCGATACTTGGACATCCTCTTTACGAGCGTGCACGTAACCTAAATTTTGCGCCTGAATGCCAAATTTTTGGGCGATCTCGATGGTCTGAAGTGCTTGATCTGCGCGAACAAAATAAACAAAGCCGATCCCACAATTGAGAGTTTTTAAAAGTTCGAAAGTCGACATTCCTGTACGCTCTTGCACAAGCTTATAAATTTCAGGTAAAGCCCAAAGCTTAGGGATGGTAATGCCCAAATGGTCTGGCAGCACCCGAGGTAAATTTTCGATACCGCCGCCGGTAATATGAGCTCCCGCATGAACATCGATTTCTTTTTGAATCCATTGTGTCACTTTGACATAAAGAGCCGTTGGCGCCAGCAACATATTTTTATGCTCAGCTAAATCTTCGGCAAAAACTTTTCTTAATAAGGAGTAGCCATTGCTGTGAAATCCCGAGCTAGAAAGTCCAATAAGGACATCGCCCTCTTGCACGCGGTGCGGACCCCAGGTTTTATCAGCATCCACGACTCCCACAGCAAAGCCAGCGCAATCAAAATCTTTTCCGTGATACACGCCAGGCATTTCTGCCGTTTCGCCACCAACTAAGGCACAGTCTGAATCAACACAAGCTTTTCGAACACTGGATAAAAATTCCCGCGCGGCTTTTTGCTCAAGCTTTCCGGTTGCGTAGTAATCAAGAAACATCAGGGGACGCCCGCCGGTGCAAATCAGATCGTTCACACACATGGCCACTAAATCTTGTCCGACGCCAGAATAGTCTTCGAACTGCGAAGCCAATTTCACTTTTGTTCCAACGCCGTCAGTGCAAGTGACAAGCAAAGGTTTGTTAATTTCAGGAAATTGCATATTAAACAAAGAAGCAAAGCCACCAATCCCAGAAACAATTCGATCGGCGTGTGGCATGGGGGCTTGAGAACTAGACCCTGAAGTTTGGAGCCATTCAACAAGCTCATCTCCAGCTTCCGTGTCGACTCCAGCGGTTTTATAGTTGATGGCCAT
>JAYWDA010000424.1:0-2808 GCA_043780105.1 Pseudobdellovibrionaceae bacterium
CAGTTACTTTACCGCTGTCAGCCCTAAGAAATTTGTTTTTTACTGGTCACTATCGCCAGTTAGAAGCCGTTGCGGAACGTCCTGCATTTCAGTTCGGCCATTTTTCCAGTCGATAACCCAAACTCGATCATAAACATCACCCGGCCATTTTGGCTGGGGATTGACGCCTAATTCTCCTGCGATCCCTTCAAGGCCATTGTGCTCCCATGAAATCACAACTAGATGACCATCGCACTCCGGCGCGGACATCGCAAAGCGAAGCATTTCTTTGTCTTGGTCTTTATTAAAAGAATCTGTCACATGGAGATGAAAAAAATCACTGACATATTTTAGGGTTTGTAGCGCTCGGACCGACCCATCGAATTTCTTTTTATTCATTCCAATCAAACAAGCTGGAGTCCCGTATTTAGAAAAGTCCTGCTTTGAAAAAAGAGTCGGCAAGGCCTTGGCGCGGTCCCAACCGCGGTCAGATAGTTCAGGACCACTGGAAGGCTTTTCTCCGTGGCGAATTAAGAAAATAGTGGAAGGTGTTGCAAGGACTTGAGCCGAAGAAAATATAACTAGAAAAAATAAATAGATGCTTTTCATGATAGACCCCCAACGCCCTTATAGCGTGAGGATCTAAAGAAAGCACGGCCCCTTATAAATTATTCAGGGGCCGAAGGATTAAATTCCAGCCTTATGGCGTTCTTGATCGTCGACGTGAGTGAGAATGCCACCCTTCAACTGAGGACGGTAAGCTAATTGGTTGATATCGTAAGTGAACTTTGAACCTGGAAGTCCAGGAGTCTGCCATTCCGGGCCCATACGAATCGCATCGACGGGACAAGCCTCCTCACAAAAGCCGCAAAACACGCAGCGAAGAACATCGATTTCGTAGTTAATTGGGAATTTTTCAACCGCTGGATCATCGCTTTCGGCGGCGACAATCTTAATGCATTCAGCAGGGCAATTCGTCGCGCACAACATGCAGGCCGTGCAGCGCAAAGAGCCATCTTTTTTAACTGTCAGAACATGATTCCCTTTAAAACGCGGACCATACTCATATTTTTCTTCTGGATAATTCAAAGTTGGCATTTGGCTGGGACGTAAAAGATTTTTTACCAAGTGCTTTCCGGTGATCATCAGACCACCAAAAATTCCCGGCAAATACCAATTTCTTTTTTCGTTGGTGTTTTGTACGACACTCATAAAGAACCTCTTCTAAAAACAAATTCGTTTTTCTTACGATGCTCTAAAGTCACTAAATCCGGCCGCTGAGTTGAATCTGTAAAAGTTTCGGAAACGATGGGGAGCTGCAAATTTTTACCAGAAATCAAAATGGCCGCTTCTGTTAATGTCAGCGCTTCTGAAACCACAGTCGTGACTTTTTTGAACTTTTGTTCAATGCCTGCGTAATTAATAAATGTTCCTTCTTTTTCAACGAAACTTTTCACTGGGATTAAAAAGGTATTTCCCTTTAATCCTTCAAGCTCAGGATTTTTTCCAGCCGTAAACCAAACCAAGTTTTTAGCTTTACTAAATTGTTTGATATTCGCAGAAAGGTCTGGGAACACACTTTGATTTTCTGGTCCTGCAACAACGACAGTTTGAAACTGCCCTTTGTCCAAGCCAGTTTCAAGTTGGCTCCAAGTTGCACTGAGTCCGTATTTTTCTAAAACTTTCAGTAAACCTTTCGTGTTGGGATTTTTATCGCCACGATAAAGAAGCCCATCAAAGCTTTCAAAAGTTTCCTGATTATTAATCCAGAAAAACACATTCTTAGATTTATACTCGTTCACAAAGGTCGAAACAATCGCATCGAACTCTTCGACTGTGTACTGAGCCGTTAACACCAAAGCTAATTTATCTGGTGAAGTTGCTTTCAGAATTGCACTGACTTCTTTTGCCAAGGCACCTGCTGCAACATCACTCCAAGTTCCAGCATGAGATTTTTTGCCTTTTAGTAAGCGTGCTTCTTGATTCACGAATTTATAGGCGTTTCGGCCGGTGTCACACATCCAGTGACCGTTAACCTTTTCATTGTAAACTGGCTTCATGCGGAAAATGCCTTCTTTATTGAAGTACATCTTTACATTACATCCCGTTGAACAACCATTGCAGATGGTTTCTGAATCTTTCAGATACCAAACCCGTTGGCGAAATCTAAAGTCTTTTGATGTCAAAGCACCGACGGGACAAATATCGACCGTATTTAATGAATAATTGTTATCTAATTTTTTACCTTCAAAGCAGCCAATTTCGCTGCGATCGCCACGATTAAAAATTCCTAGCTCGTTGGTTTTTGTGACTTCTTCGGTAAAACGAGTGCAGCGCGAACATAAAATACAGCGCTCGCTGTCCAAAACCACTGTTGGACCAAGATCGACAACTTTTTTCTTTTTAACTTTTCGTTCGGCCATCTCGGGATTGTATTTACCGAATTCCATATACTGATCTTGCAAGCCACATTCACCGGCTTGGTCACAGATCGGGCAATCCAAAGGATGATTGATCAGATGAAAATCAAGACCCCACTTCACCACTTCGCGAAGTTTTTCAGAGGTATTATTCACTTTCATTCCTTCAGTGACCATCGTGTTGCAAGCAATCTGGGGACGAGGATTTCCCTCGATCTCAACCATGCAAAGGCGGCAAACGCCCGCCACACTCAAACCTGGATGATAGCAATAATGCGCAATCGATTGGTCATTCTTGTGCATCGCTTCGATAATTGTCGAGCCTTCTTTGACTTCGACTTCTTTGCCGTTAATGGTGCATTTCAGCATATGTCATCCCTCGTACTTTTGAGCGGCCCTCGCGGACATA
>JAYWDA010000425.1:0-5200 GCA_043780105.1 Pseudobdellovibrionaceae bacterium
GCAGTTGTCGGCGGTAATCAAAAGCAGCTGCCAAAGGCTCGGGAACAAATTCAAAATTTTTAAATCCCGCAAACTCAGCGGCTTTTTTCATTCGATGCAAAGCAAACTCATCTTCTAATACATCCATGGAATACCGGGCTGGGCGGCCAATCACAGCACTTTCGACCGGCTGACCCAATTGTTCTTCAGCTCGTTTTCTGATCTCTAGTAAAAACTGTCCTACTAAATTTTCTAAAGTCAGAACACGATTTTCTAAAAAGGTTCCCAAATAACTTCGGTTGGGCAAATGCGATTTGAAAGATCTAAAAAACCGACCTTCCATTTCATTTTCAAGATATTTTTGGATGGCCTCTTGCCCATAATAACACTGATTAGAGTGAGGAAAATAGAGCAAGGTTCGCAGCAAAGTCGAATCTTTTGCCAGCGGATCCAGCTTTAAGGCTTCAACGCGTTGGCCATCCCGCCAGGCTCCTACCAGCGAATTGCTTGTTCCAAAATCAATGCCTAAAACCAAATTCTTCTTCATTTTGAAGAAATAGAATAACTAATTATCGGCAGGATTCAACTGAGTATCGAAGCCTTAAGTTTGAAAGTGTTGCGCGGGCCTGCCCTGGACTTTGCAAAGTCATCGCCGAGTTGCCTCTTAAAATAAATCCTTGCCCACAGTCTGATAAAATATTTATGGCGGTGCCGACCCACGAACGCTTTGCAAGCCTTTGATATTGGCTACGCTCCTGAATAATAAATGGCGTTTCGCGCTGACCTGACTTAAATATTTCAATCTGCGTTCTTGCACTGCTTTGCGGACTTAAATTAAGAGCCTCGAATGCTGTTAACCCAGTTAACCTTAATCTATAACCACTGCTAACTTGAATAGGGATGGCGAACTGGCAACTGCCCCTTTTAAGGTGTTCTGAAGGACTTAACTGCACAAAAGTTGAACCGGGAATAAGAATATTATTACCACGAAGGCTCGTTTGAAACCTTGTGAATTTACAGGCCGATCCGGCCGAAGTCAGTGGGCCTAAAGTGAACGGCCGCTCAGCCACCGCCGCTCCTCCTGCTAACAACACGAACAGGCTGGTCAATAACCCAATTATTTTCATAAAAACCTCCATAACCCATAAGTTCTCCAAAACTGATGCCAATCAATTTTGAGTCATTTTGCTCCATTGACAGTCAGACCCTTAACTTGCAATAAATGAGCATCCAACTGTTTGTTGTGGGGTGCCAATGCGAAAAGTCGCAATATTTTTAAGCTTGTTTTTAATTAGCTCCAGTTGGGCCCAGAGCAATTCATTACGGACACCAAATATTAGCGCCAACACACTTTTCCTTTATCGAAACTCTGAAAAAGGGAAAGAGGACACTAGTACTGCCAGAAATGGTATGGATCTTCGCGAAGCTGAAGTCGCTTTTGATTCTGATGTTGATCCTTATCACCGAATGAGTCTACTCCTGAGCATCCATCCCGAGTACACCTACAACGCAGCCACAGATCGCATTGAACAAGCTTGGAAAATAGAACCCGAAGAATTATTTGCTGAAAGTTTACAAGTCCCCGACGTCACACTAAAAATTGGAAAGTTCAAAGCTGCTTTCGGAAAACACAATTCCTTGCATACGCATTCTTTTCCTTTTGTAGAAGCGCCTTTAGTTAATATTGCTGCCATGGGAGATGAAGGCTTAAATGATGTCGGCGTGTCCGGAGCTTTGCTTCTCCCGTTGCCCTGGTACAGCGAAGTTACGGGACAATTTATCCGCGGCGAAGGAGAAAACGCCGAATTTTCTTCAAAGACACCTTCTGACGGAGTGGGTATCGTCCACTGGAAGAATCTTTTTGATCTGACCGAGGACGCAACGGCTGAACTCGGGGGTTCCTATGCCAAAGGCACAAACAGCCTTCGCGGCCAAACAACGCTCACTGGTATTGATGCCACTTACAAATGGCGGCCCGCCAGCGGTGGTCGCTACCACTCATTTATTTTTGGCAGTGAATATATTATTCGCAATCTTGAGCAGCCCGGCACTTCAACTGAAAAATTAAACGGCTACTACACCTTCGCACAATTTCAATTTGCGGAACGCTGGTCTTTGGCGAGCCGCTTTGATTATTTAAATACATTCACTTTCACCAACGAAACAATTTCCAGATCGACGGCGGGACTTAATTTTACAGGCTCTGAATTTTCAGCTTACAAACTTGAGTACAGCTGGGGCCCAGAAAAAAAACTTTTCTTGCAGGCGAATTTTACGATCGGCGCTCATCCTTCACACGCCTACTAAGGGAGACTCAGCATGAAACAAATCTTATTTTTTTTACTCATCTTCAGTCCTCATTATTTATTTGCAACTCTAAAAGTTGTGACTACGACGACAGATCTTGAAGCGCTTGTTCGCCAGGTGGGACAAGATAAAATTGAAGTCTCCTCCATCTCTAAAGGCAGCCAAGATGTTCACCAAATTGAGGCCAAGCCTTCATTTATGATCCGTTTGCGAAATGCAGACTTGGTTATCAGTCAAGGTCTTGAGCTTGAAACAGCATGGCTTGGCCCGTTGACGGTAGGCGCCCGCAATCCCAAAATTCTTCTCGGATCGCCAGGCTATTTAGAGCTCGGTCCGGCTCTAAATCCCATCGAAATTCCTAAGGGCAATATTTCTCGCAGCCAAGGTGATGTTCATCCCGGCGGCAACCCTCATTTTCAATTGGATCCAATGCGAATGGGCCAAGCTGCAATCTTGGTCGCTGAAAAGTTAGGCGCGCTGGATCCAGCAGAAAAACCTTTTTATCTTCAACAAGCCAAACTTTTTCAAACGCACCTTCAGGAAAAAACTAAATTGTGGGACGCGCGTTTGAAAAAAACAGGTCTTAAAGAAATTATCACCTATCACAAAACCTTTGGATATTTTCTGGATCGATTTGGAATCTTGGGTGTTATGGAGTTAGAACCAAAACCAGGCATTCCACCAACAGCCAGCCATTTGCTGGAAGTTATCTCGGTGATTAAAAAACGCAGTATCAAATTAGTCCTTATTGAAAGTTACTATGATAACAGCGCCGGCGATAAATTAAAGCAAGAAATTCCCGGCCTGGTGGTGCTGCAAGTGCCGGTTTCTGTCGGTGGCGAACCTGATGTAAAATCCACCGAAGACTTGATTGAAAAAATCGTCGCTGCTTTCGAGTCTGTGAAAAAATGAACGAGGCTTTAATTTTTTTAGCAGCACCGATGGCTTTAGCAGTGATGCTGGTAGGGATTCATGCCTACCTAGGTTTGCACGTGCTGGCCCGAGATGTGATCTTTGTTGATATCAGCTTATCGCAAGTCGCGGCCCTCGGCGGAGCCTTAGCTTTATTTTACAGTGGTGAAGGCGATCGCGCTTTATCTCTGACACTTTCGTTAGGCCTTTGTTTGGTCGTCGCACTTTTATTATCTCTGCTTAGACATTATGAAAAAAAGATTTCGCAGGAAGCTTTGATTGGAATCACTTATGCGTTGGCCAGCGGTTCCTTAATTCTTGTGATGGATCGACTGCCTCACGGTGGCGAGCACCTGAAAGAAGCTTTAATTGGTAATATTCTTTATGTCACTTGGCCCCAAGTTTTAGAAACTGGATTAATTTATTCAGCCATTGGCCTTATTCATTTTTTTTACCGCCATCAGTTCTGGGCGTCGTCTCGAAATCAACAGCGGTCATTTTTCTGGGATTTTATTTTTTATTTGCTATTCGGCGTGGTGATCACTTTCTCGACCCATCATGCGGGCGTTCTTGTCGTGTTTTCAATCTTAGTGGTGCCGGCGGCCATGGCTTGTCGACTCTATTCTTCTGTTAAGAATCGACTAATGTTTGCTTGGTTTTTCGGCGTGTTCGGTGTGCTGGTTTCTTTTCTAGCTTCTTATAAATATGATCTGCCGGCCGGAGCAGCCATCGTGACCATTTTAACCGGATCATTTTTTATGATGTTATTGTTTCTGATTCTGAACGAACAGTTTCGTGCAAAAAAAATAAGTCGCTCGATTAAGTAAAAGAATACGCCCAAAGCATTAAGACGCCTTGCAAAGGCAGCCGCAACCATAAAGCCCAAATTGGAATCTTTGACCAATTCTGACGATTTTGAATCATGTAAATATGGGGTAGTAAAAGTGCTATCAAAAGAGTGACAATGCCCCAGGCGGCCAGCGAACGAGTTGGAGACCATAGCAAAGCAGCGCCTAAAATAACTTCGATCACACCGCTGATAAACACCATGAGTTTAGGATAAGGAATATACGGCGGCATAATCGTCAGGTAAATCTTCGGCACCCTAACGTGATTTAGGCCTGCAAAAATATAAATCACGCTCATGACATATAATGAAGTCATTAGCCCGCCGAGGACTTTCGACGAAACTCTCGCAGCGAAGATTGCAGGCTGATAGCCACCAAAGACTTGGGATCAATTTGTTGAGTCAAACTTTCAAAAAATTTTATGTTTTTATCGTTGATAAAAAGCTCTGATTTTTCTGCAACAGCTTTCGCGACAAAGGGCGCTCCGGTCAGTAAAACTTGCGCCAGTGTTTGCCGAATTAATTCTTGGTCCTCTTCAGAAGGGTACCTTCGAAGTTCCAGCAACGCCTGCGGGATGAGTTCAGCATCATTACCCTTAAGCACGTACTCAAGAATCGCTAATAAATTTTCGTGGGCTGGTTTTTGGGTCGACATTAGATCCATGGCGGCTTCTTGCACATGCCCATCAGAGTTTTCAATAAATTCACGGGCCATTTCAGAAATATTTGGTTCTGCAACATCTTCTGTTTCTACCAAAGCTTGGACCTGTAATAATTTTTGTCGAATTTTTTGTCCTACATTAAAGTAGCTTGTACGAGCATCCGTTTTTTCCGAACCACAATCTTCAATATAACACTTCTTCAAATCCCGAAGCTCTAAGCCAAGGTCACTGACTGAATTCGCAGTGGCCGATCCCATTTTCAAAGGTGTTTGAAAATTGTCAGCTTTAATATTGCTTGAAGCGGAAGCTTGAGGAGAGGAGGACGGCGACCTGGCAGAGTTTTTAGCTGGTGGACTGTCCACTTTAAAGAAAGTCCAACCCAGCAAAACGGTTCCTGCCAAACTTAAAACATATTTTATAAAGTTTTTTGTTCCTGCCTTCATCAGAAGCTATTCTCTTCGACATCACTGTCAGCAATCCAGCCTTCTTCATC
>JAYWDA010000426.1:0-1600 GCA_043780105.1 Pseudobdellovibrionaceae bacterium
AAAAATATTAATGCCCTTGGCTTCGCACTGCTGACCTAGCCAGCGATTGAATTTCGACAAAGAAATAATTTGATTTCCCTTGTTATGAAAAGGTGGTGGTGTGATGGGGAACTTGAGTGCTAATTTTTTTCCTAAATAATAAACAGCGTCTTCCGTGACTTCTGCGTCCAAGGGACAGCCTTTTTCTTTATAGTCAGGCATCAGCTCTTGTAAGGCTTGGGTTTTTAAAACAGCACCAGAAAAGCTATGCGCTCCGATTTCAGAGCCTTTTTCAAGAACTGCAATCATCGGGTCCGCGATCACAGCTCCTTGTTTTTTTCCCGATTGAATTTCTTCGTTATGTTTTTGAACTAAGTTTTGCACGTGCAAAGCACAAGATAAACCAGCCGCACCGCCGCCAACGATCAGGACATCAACGTCCATCACTTCACGACTCATTCCTTCCGGAAGATCGCTTCGAAGATTCGCAATACCTATAGCTTGAGATGAATTTGAATCGGACATCGTTTACTTCTCCTCAGTCGTCACTGACAGGCTCTGACGTATCTTCCACAACGGGAGCTACTTTCCGAGTTGGGCTCGCCAATTGCAATTGAACTTTTAAATCGGTTTCATCTTGGCCGCCAGGATAAATGCGCCGCTTGGCTTTTTCTTGAATCTCTTGTTGATAGCCAGAGTCAGTGTCTGCTTTGACTTTAACAGGTGAGACAGAAGTTTGCGCCAAAGAGGGCACCGACAACAGTAACACCGCAGAAAATAAAATTCGCATAAGACACCTCAAAGACCTATTTCAAGGGATCAATCACTTTTTGTCAAAGCGTCTATGGGATTTCATGGGGATTTGGCGGCGCACTTCTTCAATTCTGTCTTTGGACAAGACGCGCACCTCAATGGCTGGCTGCTGCAAAATTTCACTCATCACAACACCCCAAGGGTCCACTAGCATCGAGTGTCCGTAGGTCGATCGCGCGCCGCCATGATCACCCTTGTGAACACCGCCCTGCGCACTGGCGGCAATATAGGCTTGGCTTTCGATGGCACGAGCCCGCAATAAAATTTCCCAATGAGCTTCTCCTGTTTTTGGCAAAAACGAAGATGGAATTAAAATCAAATCACAACCCTGGTCGGCATAATAAGAATATAGCTCAGAAAACCTTAAGTCGTAACAAATACTCTGGCCGACTTTCCATCCGTAAATATCTACGACCTCGGGCTTTGATCCATGTTTAAAAATATCAGATTCTCGAACGGGAGCTTGGCCTTGCAACTGAATATCAAACAAATGCATTTTTTGATAAGGTGATTGAATTTTTCCATCCGAAGAAATTAAAATCGTCGCATTGTACAACTGCCCTTGAATTTTTAAGGGCGAAGCCCCCAAATGTAAAAAACATTTTCGCTCGACAGCGATCTGCGCAAGTTCCTTAAAAACAGAATCTTTAAGATCAAGGCCTTCGATTTTTTGACCTTCGATCAGGCGCATGTATAAACAGTTTTCAGGAAAACAAAAGAGGTCGACATTTTCGCTGGCAGGGATTTGCAAAATTAATTTTTTAATTTGCAAAAAATTATCTTCCACTCGATCTGTCGAGGTCATTTG
>JAYWDA010000427.1:0-4927 GCA_043780105.1 Pseudobdellovibrionaceae bacterium
CGTTTGGTCCACAGCATGGCCTGCGGGGTGAAAAACAAGATAATATGATCGAGACCGAAGACTTTATCGATCCCATTTACAAGATCCCCGTCTACAGCCTGTATGGAAAAACCAGAAAACCGACTGATAAAGCCATGCAAGACCTTGATATCGTTCTTTTTGATTTACAAGATGTCGGCACACGAATTTATACGTTTTTATCAACTCTTAGATACATGATGGAAGCTTGCGCAAAAAATGATAAGTCACTATGGGTTTTAGATCGACCTAATCCCGCAGGACGCCCTATCGAAGGAAGTTTGTTACAGCCTGGCTGGGAAAGTTTTGTCGGTGCCGGCCCCTTGCCCATGCGCCATGGCCTTACGTTAGGTGAAGCGGCCCTTTGGTTTAAAGATTATTTTAAAATTAACGTCGATCTTCGAATCATAAAAATGGAAGACTACAAGCCAGATCAAGGACCTTATTTTGGCTGGCCTCATCAGCTGTCTTGGCTGAATCCCAGTCCAAATGCAGCCACTCCCCATATGGCAAAATGTTTTCCTGGAACCGTCATGGTTGAAGGCACCACTTTATCTGAAGGACGCGGAACTACAAAAGCTTTAGAAGTTATTGGTGCTCCGGATATTGATATGGTTTCCATTCTAAAAACAATGCATCAATTAGCGCCCCAATGGATCAAGGGTTGTATTGTGCGACCCTGTTATTTCGAGCCCACTTTTCACAAACACCAAAAAGCTCTTTGTCAGGGTTTTCAAATTCATGTTGATCACCCGTCTTACAAACATCAAATTTTTAAACCCTACCGCCTGGTCGCTTTATTTTTTAAAGCATTGAGAGCGCATCACCCAGACTATCCTTTATGGCGGGATTTCCCTTATGAGTACGAATTTGACAGATTAGCTATTGATTTAATTAATGGCGGACCGGCCCTGCGACTTTGGGTCGACGATCCAAAATCAACGGCGGCTGACTTTGATCGTACTTTAATTCCTGACGAAAAACTTTGGAAAAAACAACGAGCCCAGTTTCTTTTATACTGATTGATTCTTGAAGGCTGTAAGGTGACTCTAATTTATGCGCGAAAAAGTGTTAGCTTTACATCAACAGCTTTGCCAAATTGTTCTTGATAAAGAGCATGAAACTCGTCTAGCGCTGACTTGCCTGTTTGCTGAAGGTCATCTTTTAATTGAAGACGCACCTGGAGTAGGAAAAACCACTTTAGTTCATGCCTTAGCAAAACTTTTGGGACTTGATTTTGCGCGCATTCAATTTACCAGTGATCTTTTGCCGGCTGATATTATCGGAAATAATATTTACGACCGCGATCATAAGGTATTTAAGTTTCACAAAGGTCCTTTGTTTGGAGAACTGATTTTGGCTGATGAGCTGAACCGCGCCAATCCAAAAACACAAAGTGCCCTTTTGCAAGCCATGGAAGAGGGCGAAGTCACTGTTGATCGCGAAACGCATATTTTGCCAAAGCCATTTTTAATTGTCGCTACCCAAAATCCTCATCTGCAATTGGGAACCTTCCCATTACCAGAAAGTCAGCTGGATCGTTTTTTAATGAGCCTTGAACTAAAAACAGCGTCAGCAAAAACTGAAATGAAACTGTTTCAAGGTTATGATCCTAAGACAAGACTTCAATCTTTACAGCCAATTTTAAGCCCTCAAGAACTTCTAAAAATTCAGGAGTTAGTTTTACAGGTTCAAATTTCTGAAACGTTAGCACGCTATATTTCAGCTTTGGTCACCTACACGCGAAAAAAGATTGAGTCCAGATTCGCAAGTTTATCGACTCGGGCTGGAATGGATTTGGCGAAAGCCGCGCGAGCATGGGCTTGGCTGCATGGCCGCGATATGGTCATCCCTGAGGATGTTCAAGCCGTTTGGATTTCAGTCACCAGTCATCGCATGGGTGGAAATGAAGGAGTGCATCGTGGTGTTACAATGGCGGAACAGATTCTTCGTGAAGTTGAAGTCCCAACTTAAATTTCTGATTCCCGAACAAAAACAAAATAAAACTTATATCATTCCAACCAAGTTTGGATTTTTCTTTTCTGCGATTATTTTGGTCCTGCTTTACACATCATTTGCTAGCGGTAATAACTTTCTTTATCTGTATACTTTTTTCCTCACAAGCGTAGGTGTCACGACTTTACGCCTGACAAACGAAAACATTTCAGCCATTAAAATTGAGAGTGTGGAAATCCAGGAGGTCTTTGCTGGCAGTCCAGCCTATGCCATTGTGAACCTTTTTAACAGTAGCTCACAAGTGAAGTCTTTTATTGAAGTGTACCACGACGCTAAAATTATAACGACCGTTCCAGAAATTGCTGCCAATTCAGCTTATCAAGCTCGAATTGAACTTAAGCCTTTCCTGCGAGGCCGGCATCCTCTGCCCAGAATAATTTTAAGCACGACTTATCCTTTTTATCTTCTGAACTCTTGGAAGGTGTTTCGTTCAAAAGAGACATTTGTTGTTTTTCCTGCACAAATCGGCGAAGCCCAGCTTCCATTTTACGAAAAGCTTCAAGGAAGTGTCGACAACAATCTCGTCCATCAAAGGACCAGCCCCGATTCTGAATTTGCCGGTCATCGAAAATTTGAAATTGGAGACTCCTTTCGTCAGGTTGATTGGAAAGCCTTTGCCCGGACGGAAAAATTGTTAGTTAAAGATTATCAAAGTTTTCGCGCCCAAGAAATTGATCTGCGGTGGAGCAACACGGCCGCGCACTTAAATCTTGAATTAAGACTTTCCCAGTTAGCCCTGTGGATTGAAATTGCTGAGTCCAAAGGGTTCCACTACTCATTGGAAATCCCTGGCAAAGTCTTTGAAATCCAGCGGGGCCGCAGCCATTACCTAAAATGCCTGACAGAGCTAGGATTATTCGGGAAGGATCAAAACCTTGCCACTTAGGTTTTATAAAAATCCTCATTTAATCATCGCAGCCACTGGAAGTCTTTTTTTATTAAGCTTAGATTTTCCAATTTGGTTTTTTCTGATTATATTAGCAACTTTAATTTGGCGGTTTTTAGGAGAGCAAGACTATTTGCCTCTCCCCAAGCCTTGGTTAACAAATAGTTTAACCCTGATTCTTTTAGCTGTGGTTCTAGGACTTTACAAAACAATTTTCGACAGGGATTCGTCGGCCCTCTTCTTTAGCTGCCTTTGCCTTCTTAAGATTCTTGAATATAAAGATATTCGCGATCATCTTTTGATTGTTTTACTGCTGATGTTACTGATTTCTTCAAAATTTTTATTTTCAATTGATTTTTGGATTTTGCCCGCGACAGCTTGGCTTCTTTATCATCTGTGGTTGGCTTTAATTTCTTGTCGGTCGCCAAAAGGATTCTTAGCATGGAGGACTCGGTTTTATTTTATTAAAGTGGCCGTTATCTCCTTACCCTTAGCGTTAGTTCTTTATTTTTCATTTCCGCGGTTAAATTCTTATCTTTTAACTTCCAACTTGGCTTCCGGGGGGCGTGCGGTTTCTGGCTTTGGAAATGAAATTCATCCTGGAAGTATTAGTCAGTTGGCGCAAAGTCAGGAATTAGTTTTTAGAGCGGAAGTGACCGGAGATGTTTACATTGATCATAATAAACTTTATTGGCGAGGTTTAAATCTTCGATCCAATGATGGCTTTCGCTGGGTTCAGGGGCCACCGACTACGGACGTCGCCCAAGCCTCTGCCGGAAAAGAATTTATAAATTACAAAGTCACCATGGAGCCGACTTCGCAACAATGGCTTTTTCCCCTCGATCACGCCCTTGTCATGAGCAGCAGTCTGCCGCTCTTAAGAACCCGTGAAGGTCTTTATCAAACTTCTGAAAGCCTGAACGAACGGACTTCTTTCCGTGGGCAAAGCGATCTAGCCCTTGTTCTTTCGCCAAAGGATGAAAAAAGCTTCTTAAAAATTCCTAATCAAAGTCAACGTGTCATGACCCTGGTTGAAAAATTCAAAAAAAATACTCATTCCCGTCATGAGATTGTGAAAAATATAGAGAAATATTTTTTTGATCAGAACTTTACCTACACTCTTAATCCAGGCTTGATGGACGAACAAAGCGTCGATGACTTTTTATTCCGAGTTAAAAAAGGCTACTGCGAACACTTTGCTTCGAGTTTTGCGATTCTGGCCCGGGCTGCAGGAATTCCTGCTCGCGTAGTGATTGGCTTTCAGGGTGGTGAATATAATTCTATCGGTAATTTTTTTTCTGTCAAAGCCCAGGATGCCCACGCTTGGAATGAATACGTCAATGATAAACAAGAATGGGTCCGCGCTGATCTGGTGGAATTAGTCGCCCCGGCCCGGATTGAAATGGGGGCTGCTGAGTATCTTAAATTGCCTGAAAACTTGCGTAGTCTTAATATCAGACAAAAAAACAGTGGCGATTTCTTTCTTGTGACGGCGTACGATTATTTGACCACATATATAGACAGTATAAATTTTTTCTGGACCCAGTGGTTACTCGATTTTAATTTAGATCGCCAAAGTGAGCTTTTGAAAAAACTGCCATTTTCATTTTCGGTTCTTTTCTTTCTATTTTTTGCTGGAATTTTAGTTATTTTTCTTACCCTTCGAATCTGGAGTCTATGGCGCGGGCGAAAAAATTTGGTGCGCTATTTTTACAATCGACTTTTGCTTTGGTCCCAAAGACAAGGACTACCAAAAGAAGCTTGGGAGGGCCCCATTAGCTTTAGCGTCCGACTTGGTCTTATATTGCCCGAAAATTCTAAAGATTTCGAAACCATTGTTCAACCTTATGTAAACTTTGCGTTCGGAAATAAACCGCCAACTTTTAATGACTTGAAACAGATGGCACACAGTCTCTTACGATTAGAATTATTCATTCGCTAAACATAAAACGTTTACGTCTCTTTTTGGCACCACCTATATATGACCATTTACGCACACTTGGAAAG
>JAYWDA010000428.1:0-15648 GCA_043780105.1 Pseudobdellovibrionaceae bacterium
AAACCTTGTCGGCGCCCAAGATGAAATTATTTTTGATGGCCAAAGTTTTTTAATGACCCCAAGGGGAAAAAAACCATTTAAGTGTTTGGCGTTCCAAGAAGATTTGAATGTTTTTGATCTTAAAAGCTTTGAAAGTTGGAACAAGCCTCCTGTCTTAAATAAAACTGAAGAACTGCGAAAAGCCCTGGTGATGGGCATTCAAGATTTCTGTGCGAAAACAGGACTTTCAAAAATTCATTTTGGCCTGAGTGGGGGAATTGATTCTGCCGTCGTTGCTTGTTTGGCCGCGGACGCGATCGGTCCCAATAAAGTTTTTGCCTTATCGTTACCAGGTCCCTTTTCGTCGCCGGAGAGTTTTGAGTTGGCCCAGAAAATGGCTCTTAACTTAAGGATCGGTTTTAAAAAACTTTCTATTGTTGAAACCTATGAGAATGCTTTAAAAAGTTTTTCAGAAGTTTTTGATCTTAAAAACTTCAGCATTGTGAATGAAAACTTACAAGCGCGATTGCGCGGACTTTTTTTAATGGCCTATTCGAATAAAGAAAACAGCCTTTTATTAACAACCGGAAATAAATCAGAATATGCCACTGGCTATACAACTTTGTATGGGGATATGTGTGGGGGCCTGGCTCCGATTGCGGATTTGACCAAGGCTCAGGTTTACGAGCTGGCTGAATATTATAATTTGCAAGGTGAGCTGATTCCTGAAGCCATTATAAAAAGGCCACCAACGGCAGAACTGCGTCCCAATCAAAAAGATCAGGACTCGTTACCTCCCTACCCAGAATTAGATACGGCTGTTGTGAATATCGTGGAAAAGCAGAAGCTGGCTCGAACTAAAACCGAAAAGTGGCTGTTAAATAATTTGTTTAAAAGTGAATTTAAAAGGTGGCAGGCGCCACCGATTTTAAAAGTGTCTGAACATTCTTTTGGACGGGGTCGCCGTTACCCAGTTTCAGGCAGGAAAAAATAAATTAAAATAGATTGAGCAGATCCAATTGCTTGGGCTGCCGGATGATTTGCGGAAATCGAAATTCGGGCTTTCCTGTTAAGGCGACCAAATTTTCTATTTTCGGAGGCTGCCCGCCGACGGAGATTCTTTTGATCATCTCCATAAAAACATTTCCGCAATATGTTGCATCTTGTTCCGCACGATGAAACTCAGTCGCGGTAACTTTCAAATGGTGAACCAAAGTTCCTAATTTGTAGTTAGCAAGGCCTGGGAAAACTTTTCGTGCGATCGGCAAGGTATCGACAACAATTCCTTTTGGCGAAGATAGTTCAAACTTCTTAATATCAGCGCTTAGGAATTGAGTATCAAAGGGTGCATTATGTGCAACCATCAAGGCATCGCCACAAAACTCTGCAAAAGACTCGAGGATAGTTTCAATTTTCGGTTGTCCTTTGACCATCGCATCTGAGATTCCATTCACGGCAGACGCACCAGGAGGAATAGGACGACCTGGATCGATCAAGGTTGAAAAAACGGATTCCACAACACCATTTACAAAACGGACAGCGCCTATTTCGCAGATCTGGTCAGCGCCTGGGACAGTACCTGTAGTTTCTAAGTCAAAAGCTATGAAATTCATAAAATCCTTGATACAAAAAAGTGGACCGACTATCAACAAATTAGGTTTCAATTCATGAAAGCTCAATGTGTCGTTACATTCAAGATAGATCATCAAGAATTTAAGATTCAAGCTGGCAGCCAATCTTCGGTTCTTCAGCTAGCAATAGATCATAAGCTTCAAATCGAACACAGCTGCGGTGGGTTTGCAACCTGTGGGACTTGCCGAGTTTATGTGGAAAAATCTGTGGAAAAAGTAGCCTCTCCAGAAGATCTAGAGCTTGAAATGGCCATGGATCGCGGGTTTGCGGCGAACGAAAGATTAAGCTGCCAATTATGTCCTACTCACGGTTTGGTTGTCAAAGTTCCTAAGGCGTCACTATAAATGGATTGGTATAAATCCAGGTGATCCATTTTTTTGCGTCGGGCAAAGGTAAATAAGGACTGACCCGCACTTGCACCCGATATGAACCGGGTTCTTTGATTGGCATTTCAACTTCTGAAGAATTAAATGTTTCATGACGAACGCCATTTCTATAAATGACAACTTCAAAAAATTCTAAAGGCTCGACGGGAATTCGAATTTTTAAAATCTGATTCTTATTAAACTTTAATTTCGAACCCATTGGAAAGACATGGCCCTTCTCCTCAATAAAAGAATTGAACCCTTTAGGATCACCAATTTCATCGAAGCTTAAATAAAACTGGCCAGCTTTTAAGGCAGAAAATATTTTTTGCTGATCAGTGGTCGTATTTCCTGTCAGTTCTGATTTTAACAAAAGATGATTTGTGAAAAGCTCAAACGATCTTTGATAACTTGGAAATTTAATCAAGTAGTTAGCTAGTGGTATAGCGCGGGCCGAGGCTTCCGCTCCAGCAAAGCCAATCATTCCTCGCTGCTGAGATAATTTATCTAACAAAGCAAGCTCTTCTGTGGGCTCTGAAAAAAGTCGAAGCAAAGCCAAACGATTATTAAAGGGATAAATCAGCAGACTCCAAAGCGTTGATAGTTTCGAAATTTCCCAAGCCCGGTTCGAAAGACTTTTAATATTTAAAAGCTCAAAGCCATCAAGTCCTGAGGGAATTTCTCCACTCCAAGAAAAACCAACTTTATAAGGATGGGCTAAAATGACAAGACTATCTTCATTGGCGCCCTCGTTTTGTGACAACAGATCTGCCATTTTAACTTGGGCTTCTCCCAAATTTGACCCTAAGGATTCTTTTTTTAATGAATAATAAATCAATCTGGAATCTAGGTAGCTGATTTTGTTCCCAACAAAAACCAAGGTGTTGCCATGATAACCTTCAAGCTGACTAGGTAAGGCAAAAGTATTTAGATCTGTCAAAATGAGGAAATCAAGTTTTGCGGCTTTGGCGGCAGTAATAACTTCTAAAGGCTGACTTGATCCCAAGCTTAAATCCGTATGGACATTGATCACACCTTTATAATCATAAAAACCAGCAGAATTTTCCTTTCTTAGTTGTTTGGGAATAACGCTTAAATCAAAGGGTGAAATATAGAATCCATAAATGAAGTAAGAGATCAGCAGAACTGAGAGCCAAATCCAAAACTTCATAACGGGTCCTTTTTCATCACTTTTAAAAGTATATGCGCTTCATCTGGCTTTTGCATCTCTTGAACGGACCAAACAGAGGATTGCAACCAATCTGGAAGGTTGTTACCGGGCTCTTTGATTAAATAAAAAATCGTTGAAGTGGGAAGACTTGCCGCTTGCTCATCAAAAAAATCGTATCGACTGGAACCGTTTAATTTAAAGACAGGTCTATGACTGTTCCACCACAGAAGCGATGCCATTTGGTAAGTACTGGCGTACAGAGGAGCTGCCTCAAAGGGCAGCTTTGAAAGTGCAGCTATCTTCAGAGGCTCCTTTATTTTCTGTACCAAGCCTGGAGCTAGTCCCAGCATCATCGTCGCGGCAGCTAAACTATAAACACAAAGCCAATATTGCGAATTTTTTAAAACAATTTTCTTAGAGGCTATTTGAATGCTGAGAACAAACAGGCAAGGGTAAAAAATAGAAGGCCAATTTAATTCAACAGAACCTTTGAAAGAAGAAAGCAGGAAAAAGGAAAATCCTCCTAAAGCTAAAACTAAAAAAATATTGTTGAAAGAATTTTTTGGTGCCTTGAGAGCCCAAAATAAATTCATAGGAAACATTAATAGCAATGTTCCTAGGATATAATCCGCTGTCCACTTCCAATGCCAGGCTCCTTCGGCTAAACCGTGCTGCAGCTGAAACTGAAAGGACTTGAAGGCATTTTCCCAATTCCAAATTAAAACCGGACTGGAAAGAAGCAAACCAAATAAAACTATTGTCAGTAGGTCTTTAATTTTGACGTCGGCGTCTTTGCGATCATTGAAAGCGCAAAGTGCAAAAAGGATAGCAGGAATTACGATAAGGTATTTTGATAAGAATCCGAGGCCAAGAGAAGCCCCAAACGCTGCAAAAAAATAAAATTTAGGATTTTTATAGGCTTTAAAGAAAAAATAAAGACTTGCCGAAAAAAAGAAAAACAAAGGAGCGTCCGGTAAAACTAAAATCGAACCCAGCCCCAAAAAAGGACACAGAAGACAAAGAATAAACCAGCCTAAAAGTTCTGAATCATTAAGCTTTGATTTTAACAATTGAAACCAAAATAAAAAACCTAAGTGAAAAAGAGCAACACCTGGCCAGCGAACAAGTTGATCTGGTAAAATTGATCCAACTTTAAAGAGCCAAGCGACAAAAGGTGGATGATCGAAATAACTAAGTTGAGGAAAATGTGACCAGACCCAGTAGTAGGCTTCATCAGCACTTAAGGGAAGGCTCGCGGCAATGATAAGCTTAATGAAAAGACTGATCCACCAAACTTTTTTATAAGAAGTCATTAATAGTTAAGTTTAATCGACTTTCCCAAATCCCCGGGAACGCCCAAGTCCTTTCCATTCAGGATCATATTAACTGCGCCACCATTGCTAATCGATAACTTTAAACCAGCTTTACTTTTGAAGGTGTGAATTTGCTCGGGCTCTAATTTAATTTTTTCAACTTTTCCGGTACCAGCAGTATATTCAATTTCCACACTATCAAGTGCTTCAACGATCAGCTCAATTGGTTTTGCTTTTTTTTCCTCGGGCACTTTTGCCTTTTCCGGAGGAGCCTCTTCCTTAATAGCTTCAATCACCTTTGGCGCAGGAGCTGGAAGAGCCACAACAGGGGTCGTTTTCAAAATGGGTGCCGAGGCAGGTGACAAAGATGGCGTGGCAGCGGGCCCTGTTCCGACAGACGCAGCACTATCGACTGGCGGTGTTTCGACAGGCGCTGACGAAAACTTTTCTTCAGGCAGCTTTACAATAGTCTGTAATTTTTCAGTGTCGATCGGCTTCACTTCTACAGCCGTCACTTGGGCTTCTCGCTGATAGCGATCGATCACCTTCATCGTAACTAATATAAGTCCGGCTAAGATCACTCCAAGCAAAGAAAAAATAAGTCCTTTTGTTGTAGAGCTTTCTTCTAAGGAAGTTTTTTTCTCTTTTTTTAAAGGTTTTTCTTGCAGCTTTAATGCAATGACTGTGGGTGACGAGGCCGTGACTGAATCAGAGGTAAGATCTTTAACAGGCGGCTGCGGCCGAGTTGTCCCCATCTCATCAGCAAAAACTTTGAGGACTTCTTCAACATTAAGTTTTAAATAAGAAGCATAGCTTTGAACAAACCCTCTTAAAAAAGTTTTTGCTGGCAAGTTAGCGGAATCACCATTTTCAATGGCCTTTAAAATTTTACTATTTATTTTTAAAGAGAGCCCAATTTCGTGCAAAGAAAGTCCGCGGTCTTCACGTTCTTTTTTAAGAATTTCTCCAGTACGTTTCATTTAGGGCCCCTTCTTCAGAATCTCAAGCATTGATCGCGCTTTATCTCGGTATTGCCCTTGTGGATACAGCTTCAAGATTTCTTCAAATCGAGCCGTCGCTTTTTCAATACGACCTAAGCGATAGTAAGTCAGGGCACTGTAATAATGAGGTTCGTCATAAAAGTTTTTCTGGCAGTAGCCAATGGCGCTATCTAAAACTTCAGCAGCTTTATCATAATTTTTTAATTCAAAGTAAGATCGACCCAAAAAATTGTGACCTGTACAGCTATCTTTTTGTAAATGAACAGATTTTAAAAACATATCCCGGGCTTTTTCGAATTGTTCTTGATTGAAGTAAAGCAAACCCAAATTCATATAAATACGATCTTGCCCGGTATAGGTCAGATCATTCAACGCAAAGGTCAGCTCCTTTTCCGCGTCTTTATATTTTCCTTCTTCAATCAAAATACGTCCTAAATTATTTCGGGCATCGGTAAAATCAGGATTTAATTTCAAAGCCTTGCGAACATATTTTTCCGAGAGCTCATACCGCTCGCGCATAAAATAAGTGAGACCTAAATTATTTTGAACAGCGGGGTTGCTTGGATTTAACTGTTCAGCGACTAAAAATTCTCGTAAAGCCAATGGATAATTGCCTTGTTCATACAAAGAAAGCCCCAGACGTTGATGCAAATCCGACTGCTCAATTTTTTGCTTTGAAGCACATCCAGACAAGCTAATTAAGAGCAAAGCTGCTAACAATTTCAACATGCTACAACGGTATCATGTCATCGAAATCAGTCAACCCTAAGCTCTATCAAGGTTTCGACGTGATCCGTGTGAGGGAACATTTCAAAGGGCTGGACCCGAGTGATTCGGTATTTCGTGCCTTGATTTTCAGAAGCCTTTAAAAACACCGATAGATCGCGAGTTAAAGAAACGGGATGACAGCTAAGGTATAATATTTGTGAAGGCCTGGCGCTAGCCAGAGCCTCCATAACATAAGCAGTTGTCCCTTGGCGAGGGGGATCAAGAAAAACTAAATCATGTTTTTGAACGGCGGATCTTTTTAAAAAAGCCTCAACATCAGCAGCCAAGAATTGAACCGAAGGAAAGCGCTGTTTCATTATTTGCGCGCGCTGGACAAGCAAGTCACTTAATTCAACAGCTTGATAAGACGCTTTCGGAAACTTTTTTGCAAGGGGCCAGGTAAAATTTCCTGAACCTGCATAGAGCTCTAAAATCGACTGCGGCTGAGTCGTGATCCAATCAAGAACAGTTCGAATCAAATCCTCGTTTTGGAATCGGTTTACTTGTGAAAAGCCGACACCCTCGCCTGTTTCGGCGACTTTTTCCCATTGGGGCACACCCTTTTCTGTTAAAAAAAGCTCGATGCGCTGGGAGGAATTTTCTAATTTGTTTCTGATCAGCGGAAGACAGTTGGTTAGAGCCTCTTCTGTGATCAAGCAGTCTTTAATATCGATAATTTGATGGGAATTTCTTTTACGAAAACCAAGCAGGGGTCCTTGCGAACTGAGTTGAATTCGATTTCTATAACGCCAATTTTTCGGCGATGGAATAATGGGTAAAACGGGAATATCTAAACGCAAAAACTTTTTTAAATTTTCAGCGACTAAAAGTTCTTTGTATTTTAGTTGAGCTTTTGGTTCGACATGCTGCCAATTACAACCGCCGCAACTGAAATAATAAGGACAAGGTGGAACTGCTCGTTCTAAACTGTTTGAAATAACTTCTTTTATGATGCCAAAAGCATGATTTTTTTTGTGCTCTGTAATTTCGGCAAGGATTTCGTCACCAGGCACTGTGAAAGGAACGAAAATAACCATCCCGTTAAAGCGACCAAGGCCATCTCCGCCGACCGCTAGTTTTTCAATTTTTAAGGGAATGGTTTGACCAAGTAAAGAATCCTTAGACTCCTTACTTGGCTTAAAACGTGTCATTAGATATTACAAATCTCTTGTTTTTCAAAGAACAGAGATAATTCTCTATTGGCTGATTCAAGACTGTCAGATCCATGGGCTGCATTTTCTCCAACGTTGTCACCAAATTTAAAACGGATCGTTCCAGGAGCCGCCTTTTTAGGGTCAGTTGCGCCCATAATTTCGCGATTTTTAGCAACGGCGTTTTCACCTTGAAGGCACATTAACATCACGGGCCCTGAAGTCATAAAGGTAACAAGTTCGCCAAAAAAGGGACGAGCCTTATGTTCGCCATAAAATTCTTCGCACTTCGATTTGGAAATGACCTGAATTTTTGCAGCAGCGATTTTTAAGCCGTTGGCTTCAAACATGCTGACGATATCGCCAAGACAGTTTTTCTTCATCGCATTTGGTTTAATAATAGAAAACGTTTGTTCGATCGACATAATTGCTCCTTTAAGAGATCCTTAACTAGCCTACTTCAGGCTAGCTTTCAAGGTTGTTCCCAAATCCGCCGGACTTCGAGAGATCTTACAGCCAGCAGCGGCTAAAGCTTCAAATTTAGCAGCTGCAGTTCCTTTTCCACCACTAATAATGGCACCGGCGTGACCCATTCTTTTTCCAGGAGGAGCCGAGGCCCCAGCGATAAAGCAAGTGATTGGTTTTTTAAACTCTTTTTTAATGTATTCAGCGGCTTCTTCTTCCGCCGATCCACCAATTTCACCAATCATAATAACGGCTTCTGTTTGCGGGTCTGCATTGAACATTTTTAAAACATCAATGAAGTTTGTGCCATTCACAGGATCTCCGCCGATGCCCACACAGGTTGATTGGCCAAGCCCAACTTGGGTGAGCTGAAAAACGGCTTCATAAGTCAAAGTTCCTGATCTCGAGACAACTCCGATCGGACCTGGTTTATGAATCGCACCCGGCATAATTCCAATTTTACATTGTCCCGGAGTGATAACACCCGGGCAGTTCGGTCCTACAAGACGAGTTCGTCGTCCTTCCATAAAGCGTTTCACTTTGACCATATCAAGGACGGGAATTCCTTCAGTGATACAAATCACTAAATCTAAATCCGCATCAACAGCTTCCATAATTGAATCAGCCGCAAATGGAGGAGGAACGAAAATCATCGAAACATGACAGCCCGTATTTTTTTTTGCTTCTAAAACAGTGTTGTAAACGGGAAGGTTGATATGCTTGGTGCCGCCTTTTCCAGGAGTGACTCCGCCAACCATTTTTGTTCCGTAGGCCAAGCATTGTTCAGTGTGAAAACTGCCTTGAGATCCGGTCAGGCCCTGGCAGATAACTCGAGTGTCTTTATTGATTAAAATTGACATTATTTCCCCTTCACTGCAGCGACAGCTTTTTTAGCAGCATCTGTAAGATCATCGGCCGGAGTGATGTTTAAGCCACTTTCGCGCAATAATTTTTTTCCTAAATCGACGTTGGTGCCTTCAAGTCGAACAATTAATGGAACCTTAAGTCCTACTTCTTTTGAAGCAGCGATCACGCCTTCAGCAATGACATCACATTTCATGATACCACCAAAAATATTAACTAAGATCGCTTTGACG
Source organism: Pseudobdellovibrionaceae bacterium (assembly GCA_043780105.1). Taxonomy (GTDB): domain Bacteria; phylum Bdellovibrionota; class Bdellovibrionia; order Bdellovibrionales; family Bdellovibrionaceae; genus JAYWDA01. Next base: position 8,943 of record JAYWDA010000428.1, read on the forward strand.
TTGGGATCTTTCAGAATAATTTTAAACGCAGCTGTCACTTTTTCTTTGTTGGCACCGCCGCCAACATCTAAAAAGTTTGCAGGACTAGAGCCATGCAATTGGATGATATCTAATGTCGCCATCGCAAGACCCGCACCATTCACCAGACATCCAATGCTGCCGTCTAATTTAATAAACGCTAGGTCATATTTTGAAGCTTCAATTTCAGTCGGCTCCTCTTCATTTAAATCGCGATATTCAGCGATGTCTGCATGGCGGTACAGAGCGTTCGAATCAAAGCCCATTTTTGCATCCAAAGCGATGACATCACCGTCTTTAGTCACAACTAAAGGATTGATTTCTGCCATTGAACAATCGGATTGAACAAATGCATTATAAAGACCTGTAAAAAACTTCACTGCTTTTGCGGCTACTTCTGCAGACATCCCAATTTCAAACGCTAATTGCCGAGCTTGAAAAGCAGCCAATCCAACAACGGGGTCGATATCAACTTTTTTAATCGACTCAGGATTTTTTTCTGCAACAATCTCAATTTCAACGCCACCTTCAGAAGACGCCATCATAGCCACTCGGCCGGTCTGTCGATCAACCAAACAAGCAACATAATATTCTTTGGCGATGTTACACCCTTGTTCGATCAGAACTTTTTGAACTTTTTTCCCTTCGGGCCCTGTTTGATGAGTGATTAATGTCATGCCGATAATTTGTTTTGTGTACGAATGGACTTCGTCGATTGATTTTGCAACTTTTACGCCGCCGCCCTTGCCGCGTCCGCCGGCATGAATTTGGGCCTTAACAACCCAAATCGTGCCACCAATTTCTTTGGCCGCAGCAACGGCTTCATCCGGCGAATGGGCCACTTTTCCCTTAAGGGTTGTGACGCCAAACTTTCTTAAGATTTCTTTTCCTTGATACTCATGAATGTTCATCGATTCTCCGTTTTAGTATTGTAGTTTTCCCATGGCATCGACTAATTCGCGCACGGCTTTGCCTGAATTTTCTAGTCCGGCGCGCTCTTTATCATTCAGTTTTAATTCAATAACTTGCTCCATGCCTTTTCCGCCTAACTTACAAAGGACTCCAATAAAAAGGCCTTTCATGCCGTACTCGCCATTGAGCTCCACCGCACAAGGGAGAATTCTTTTTTGATCTTTTAAGATTGCTTCGGCCATTTGGACTGCTGAAGCAGAGGGCGCATAATAAGCAGAGCCAGTTTGCAAAAGTTTAACGATTTCTGCTCCACCATTGACAGCCCGTAGAACTAATTGATCAATTTTTTCAGCTGGTAAAATTTCTGTTAATGGCACGCCACCGACGGAACAATGTCTTGGCATTGGTACCATGGTATCGCCGTGACCACCCAGGGTAAAAGCTTGAACGTCTTTCACCGATACATCGCAAGCTTCAGCAATAAACGATCGGAATCTTGCCCCGTCTAATACTCCAGCCATACCGATCACTCGCTCGCGCGGAAAACCAGTGACTTGTTTACAGACGTAAGCCATCGCATCTAATGGATTAGAAACAACAATCACGACAGAGTTTGGAGCGTACTTTTTAATGCCTTCTGCGCAGGCTTTAACAATTTTAGCATTTGTCGCTAATAAATCATCGCGGCTCATACCTGGTTTACGAGGAATACCAGCCGTTAAAATAACAATGTCAGAGTCGGCAATATCGGCATAATTGCTAGTTCCGGTGATGCGCGAATCAAATTGTTCGACCGGAGAGGCTTCGAAAAGATCTAAAGCTTTCCCTTTTGCAGCGCCTTCGTTGATATCTAAAAGGACTACATCACCAAGCTCTTTTTGTGCGGCCCAATGAGCGGCTGTTGATCCGACAAAACCTGCGCCAATAACCGTAATTTTTTTTCGTTGATGAGCCATGAAAGAAACTCCTTAGGAAATTGAATTTAATGAATTTTTCGATTGCGTTTAAGGTCTCATTCAATCTTAAATCTAGAGACGTGACAAGTCTGTTTGAGGTGAGTCAATTGGCCCTAGCTTTTGATGTACGAAAAGCAACAGTTCGGTTTAATGAACTGACCGTTTTAAATCAAATCGATCTGCAAGTGCAGATGGGCGAATGTCTTGTTTTAGTGGGGCCTAGCGGACACGGAAAAACGGCACTTTTAAAACTTCTTGCCGGATTGATTGATCCAGTAGCGGGTGAAGTTTTGGTGAAGGGCCAAGCCTGGAGCGGGTTGCGCGGTGCAGAGCGACTGGCGATTCTTAAAACTGTCGGAATGCTTTTTCAAAAAAATGCACTTTTTGATTCTTTGACGTGCGGAGAAAATATCGCTTTTCCATTGCGCGAAACAACAAGTCTATCAAGTTCTGAAATTTCAGAACGGGTCGACTTTTTTTTACAAGCGGTAGGAATTTCCCATGCGAAAGCCTTGTTTCCCGATGAAATCAGCGGCGGACAGCAAAAACGTCTTGGTATCGCTAGAGCTTTAGCTTTGGAGCCAGAGATTATTTTTTATGACGACCCCACGGCAGGCCTTGATCCCATCACCAGCCGAAAAATTGTAGAATTAATTATAGATCTTAAAAAAAGAAAAAACTCGACTGTGGTTGCAATCACCAATGATATTCAAAGAGCCTATCAAATGGCCGATCGAATGCTGATGGTCGTAAACCAAGAAATTATTATCACTGGCAGCGCTGAACAGACAAAAAACCATTCCGACCCCAGAGTCCATCAATTCATTCGCGGAGCTATCACTGGCCCCCTAACGGCGATGGGCTAAGATGATAGAATACAAAAATCTTGTAAAAAAATTCGGCGATCGTACCATTCTAAAAGGCCTCAATCTTAAAATCGCTAAGGGCGAAATTCTTTTTATTTTAGGAACCTCGGGCACAGGAAAATCTGTTTTATTAAAAAATACAGTGGGCTTACTAAGGCCTGATGCTGGTGAAATTTGGATTGACGGGGAGGAGACTTCCCATTTTTCCGAAGAAAAATATCTTAAAATCAGAAAAAAATGTGGGATGGTTTTTCAGCATCCAGCTCTTTTTGATTCTTTAAGTATATTTGAAAATGTTGCTTTTGGTTTGCGCAGGCACTTCGAACACTCTGAAGAAGTAATTTCCCAAAAAGTTTTGCAGGCCCTTCAATTGGTTCAGTTGGTGGGAATAGAAAATAAATTCCCTGCACAAATTTCATATGGGATGCAAAAAAGAGTTAGCTTAGCGCGGACGGTGGCGATCGAACCACAGATTTTGCTCTTTGATGAGCCAACAACAGGTCTGGACCCTGTTACAACTAATGCAGTGAATAATTTAATTCAAGAGCTGTCTAGGAAACTGCAAACAACATCAGTTGTTGTTAGTCACGATATGAATTGCGCCTTAGCCATTGCTGACCGAATTGTTGTCTTGGACCAAGGCGAGATCATGGCAATAGGAACACCGGCCGAGTTAAAAAAATCGACACATCCACTAGTGAGAGATTTCTTGGCCGAGGTGATGCTATGATCAAAGCCGGAATTTTAATTATTGATGACTTGGGTCAAAGTCTTATTTTCTTAAAAGAAATTTTACGGACAATGTTCAAGACGCCGACTCGGTCTAGACTTATTTTTGAACAAATTTGGGACGTTACTCGACAAAGCCTTTTTACAACGGGCATGGCAGGTTTTTTTGTTGGCGCAATCATGTCAGTCCAATTTGCGATGCAACTAAAAGATTTTGGTGCCTTGGGCTATCTAGGCGGCCTGGCAACAAGTGGAACCATTCGCGAATTAGGGCCTTTGCTGATTGCATTTATGCTAAGTGGAAAAGTTGGTGCTTATACTTCAGCTGAACTTGGTACAATGCGAGTCACAGAACAAATTGATGCCATTCGCTGTCTGGGAGCTAATCCTATCCAAGAAATCATTGTGCCTCGATTTATCGGCATCATTGTTTCTTCATTTTTCTTACTTGCTTTAGGGCTGTTGATGTCGATTTTGGGAGGCACTTTTTTAGCTTTTTTCTTTGCGCATGTGGAGCCAGAAGAATATGTGCGACATATTCCGACAGTTTTAGCTTGGCCGTCGATCACAATTGGTTTGTTCAAATGTCTTTGTTTTGCTGTGGTCTTAGCAACAGTCTGCACTTTCCGCGGATACACCGCAACAGGCGGAGCCAAGGGCGTCGGCCGAGCGGTCGTTAATACGGCGGTATCAACAATGATTTTTATTGTTGTCGTTGATTGGATGGTTAGTTTTTTAGCCGACGTCATCATGAATATTGCGATGGGGGCATAACGTGCAGCTAATACGAGGCCCCTTCCGAGGCAAAGAAACACTTCAGCAACTTTACCTCATCGCTAACGGCAGCGTGCCGATGATTGTTTTTTGTGTTTGTTTTGCATCGATGGTGACGATTCTAGAGTCCTCATTTCATATGAAAATGATCATCCAAAATGATTCTTTGGTTCCGGGCTTTGCAGCTTTAATGATCTTGCGAGAATTAGGCGCCGTTGTGACAGCACTTCTATTAACCTCCAGAATCGGAGCTGGAATTGCAGCTGAAGTCGGAACGATGAAAGTCACGGAACAAATCGATGCTTTGCGAATGTTAGGGATTGATCCCATCAACTATCTACTAATTCCCAGATTGATAGCCTGTGTCTTAGGAATGGCGCTCTTATGTGTAATTGCAATTATGACCTGTATTTTTTGCGCCATGATCGTCAGCGATACTTACTTAGGATATCCTCCGGCCTTATTTTTATCTTCGATGAAAGCATTTGTGCATTTCAAAGATTTCTTTTTTGCTATTTTAAAAGCCGCCACATTTGGCGCCGTGATTCCGATTGTCAGTTGTTATTTTGGATTTAACTGTAAAGCAGGTGCTGATGGAGTCGGAAAAGCGACCACTCAAGCCGTCGTCACATCTTCAGTGGCAATCATTGTGCTAGATTTTGTTTTGTCCTATACTTTTTCTTATTTCTATTAAAGGATAAAGCCTATGAAGGTTGAAACGAAAGTAGGATTGTTAGCACTCGTCGCCATCGGCCTTATTGTCGTTTTTGCCTATTTTATGGGGATGATCTCATCGTTCTCGGATTCTTATAGATTAAATGTGATGTATAATTATGCCGGCGGAATTGAAGAGGGTTCTCCTGTTCGAGTCATGGGAATTAAAGTCGGCAAAGTTCGTAAAATCTCTTTTACACCAGGTTTTAAGTCAGAAAAAGGCGAAGAAGTTAAGCTGAAGATCGAAATTTCCGTCAGCCCTAAGGCGTGGGGAAGCATTCGCAAGGACTCAAAGTTTTTCATTAATCTTGCCGGCGTCATCGGCGAGAAGTTTTTAGAAATCTCACCGGGTTCAGAGTCTGCGGAGGAATTAAAGAATGACGACTATGTTCGTGGCGAAGATCCGCCGCGAATTGATCAGCTCATTTCACAAAGCTATGGGCTTGCCGGCAAAATTATTGAAATTGTTCAGAAAAATGAAGGGTCTGTGTCTAGCATGATCACTCAATTGGATCGTTTAACGACAAATATTAATAAGACCTTAACATTATTAGATAAAACATCTCGAACCAAAGATATTGGGCACTTAATCGATAATGCGATCAAGATCAGTGATGATGTGGCGTATTTAACTGGAAATTTAAGATCAAAAAAGGCAGAAGAGACCTATCAATTAGTTCATAAGTTATTATTTCGACTTGAGCCCCTAGATGGACCTGTGATTAAAAAGTTTTTCCAGGAAGAGGGCGTCAGAGCTCGAATTTTTTAAACCGGAGGCACGATGCAAGTTTTCAAGTTGCTTTTTTCAATGGGCTTAATTTCAATACTCTCTCAGTCGCGGGCTTTGGCACAAGACTCTGGTTCTGTGACTACGGTTAAACAAGATCCTATGATTCAAAGTGCAGTGAATTACGCGCACACTGAGCTCGATCAGTCGTCGCATTACTCGTCTAATCTAAAGCTGCGTGAAGATCGAAAAATTGGACTAGGAACTCAACTAGGCGGCGGATTGGGTGTTGCTGGTTTGGATCTGGAAATTAATGTTGATTCAGAAAATTCAGTAATAGCAGGAGTTGGCAGCGGAACTGGATACGGAACTTTTCAAGTTTTATGGCGCCACAGTTTTGAAGGGTCTTATTTAACCCCTTATACAACGGCGGGCTGGTCCCGTTGGTATAATTCCAGCAGTACGTCTGAGTATAAGAATTCTTTGATCTTAGATCGCGTATTGAATGATTCAGAGCGTGCTTCGGGTCGATTCGGCGTCGATTTTTTGACGGTGTCAGCAGGAATGCAGTATCACCAACTATCTGGGGATTTGATGGGGCTGTCGTTTTTTGCGGAGTTCACATTGTTATCAGCGCTATCGAACCCATCTATTGTTCCTACAGGTTCATTAGGGTCTATCTATTACTTCTAAGTGAGATATTTTAAAAAGGCCCTTAGCAGTGAGGGCTGAAAATAAAAAACCCCTGGTTTTGCCAGGGGTTTTTTTGTACCTAAAGGGTACGAAAACAACTACTTCTTCTTAGTAGCTTTTTTCTTAGTAGCTTTTTTAGCAGCTTTCTTAGTAGCTTTTTTCTTCTTAGCCATGGAATCCTCCTGGTTGCTTTGCACTAACGGCAAATTATTTTGACCCACAAAGTGGATCATTTAAATTTAATGTTCCTTCCCTTAGAACACCTCTTAACCATAAGTGTTCCAACTTCAACAGCTCTCGTCAATAAAAAAAATTCA
>JAYWDA010000429.1:0-6388 GCA_043780105.1 Pseudobdellovibrionaceae bacterium
AAAGTGTGGATCCAGAATTTCGACCAAAGATGAGTGGCGTTGGCAGTCCCGAGGTCCAGGGAGGGGCCAAAAGGTATACCGAAGAGAGCTAAAAATAAATTTACAAACTAAGTCAATTCGGATGGATTTGCAGTCCATTGGCCCGAGGGCCGGAGATTAAAATCTGTCTAAAATAGCTAAATTTTATTTGAGCCTTCCTTTAGTTTTGCAAACCTAACCGGCATGAACAACAAATCCCCCATCAACACCTTCCACGTTATCGGAAAAACGGCTCTCAAGCGATGGCCTTGCGAAAATCAACGGACGGCCTGGAGAATTTTCTGCAAAAGTATTAATGAACTTCAAAAAGAGCACCAATTAAAAACACGCGCATTTGTTTTAATGGGAAATCACTATCACTGGCTTTGCCAAAATAATGACGTGGAAAATCCACCTGTCTTTAAGTTGTTACATGAACGTATCAATTTCCATTTTCATTATGAAGCTGACAGCCGTAACCATGTTCTTGGGCCAACGCCGCAGGTGGTTCAAATAAGTAGCAAAGCGTCTTATACAAATACTTATAAGTACATTTACCAAAATCCCCTCACGGCGGGACTGGCGTTTAAAGCAGAAGATTATCCTTACAGCACATTAGGCACCGTTCTGGGTCGCGCGAAAACCTCATTCCAAATTGAAGATAATATGAATTTAATCACCGATCCGCATCGGGTGGTTCATTGGATCAATGCGCCCTGGGGTGAGCAGCTTTATTTGAAATACTACTCAGAAGGTCCGCAGCCATTAGCGGACTATTTCGTCAATTTAAAGCTTGATATTATATCGAATTACGATACTATCGTATAGTGATAATAAATATCACGGGAGCGACGACGATGTTACCAAAAAAAAGGCCACCAACACATCCCGGTGAAATTTTGCAAAAAGAATTTCTGGATCCGATGGATTTGACTCAGTCAGCATTGGCCAAACATCTTGGTTGGACTCATGCAAAGGTGAATGAAATCATTGCAGAAAAGCGCGGGGTTTCGCCAGAAGCGGCCTTGTCTTTGGCCGATGTTTTTGGAACATCGGCTGAAATGTGGATGAATCTTCAAGCTAATTACGATTTATGGTACGCGCAACAATCGCATAAAAAGAAAAGTCCACTTCCAAAAGTCGGATAAGTGAATCAATGTGGTAAATCTTAAGAGATCCACAACATGCAAAAAGCCTATGCCTGCATCTGGTCCAATCAAAGTGCCACTGATATGGTTAAGTTTTATAAATCTGTTTTTAAGGGCACCAAAGTCGGTAAGCTTTCTTATTGGGGGAAGAATCCGATGGGTGTTAAAGAGGGCTCTGTCCTGACAGCCCACCTTACAATTTTGGGACAAAAGCTGATGTTGCTCAATGGATACATAGAAGTTCCATTTAATAATTCTATTTCGTTTGTTGTGCCTTGCAAAACTCAAGCAGACATTGATAGCTACTGGAAAAAGTTAACGGCTGGCGGTGGTCAAGCGGTGCAATGTGGTTGGTTGATTGATAAGTATGGTCTGCGCTGGCAGATTGTCCCAGTACAATTTGATCAATGGAACACCACTAAAAATAAAGCAAAAAAAGAAGCTATGATGTTCCAGATGTGGAAAATGAAAAAGCTTAAAATTTAAATTACAAAAGATTAAAAGGAAAACTTAAGGTCACAACTGTGAAAGGCGCGTTGTAATTGCTGTACCTAGCGTCGACGTCACCGCTGAACACGCTGCTCCCGTTTTTATTATTGCTGATAGTCTTAAAAGACGGATTGATATATTCAACATTCAGCGAACAAAACATAAGAAATGAAAAACCCACTCCGAATTTTGCAGCGGTGCCACCGGTTGCGATGTCTTCGTAAGAACCTGTCGCATCGGCGTAAGTCAGTCTTAAATAATTAGAAACTCCGTACCCACCCCAAACGCGAAGTAAAAAGGGAAAATCAAAACCGGCGTCTACAAAAGCATATCGGCTGGTCGATGTCAGACCTGCGGTAGCCGAAGGCTTCGTGATGGCCAGATTTGGAGCCAGCGCCATATAATCACCGGCCAGCCAAAGTCCCAGAAACGAATAACCCAAACGGCCTCCAACGACACTTCCTGCAACTGTTCCTTCGCCGGCAGTGAAGGGACTTGCTTTTTGAGTGTTAGAGATCGTTCCTGAAGCATACCCACCGTAAGGTTCAATCAAGAGGCCGGCTTGCGCGGCGGTCGTGCCTGAAATAACAAATGCAAAGACGAGCGATAAGAGGGTTTGGTATTTCATTTTTAGACTCCTTTTAAAAAGGTTTCGAGCACAGTTAATCATACAGGATTCTGTGAGTGAGCACGAATAATAAAGTAAGGTCCAGGAGATCTTTTCACACAGCCAATGAGTTTTCTAGACCGCAGTCCATTGTTAGGTAACATGAGACCAGTAGCTATGATCGCTATCGTAAGCCTGCGCCTGTTGTTCAACGTCGAAGATGTGCGGATTGTTTTCTTTGCCAGCGCCGGCGATGTAGGCCCATCTTCCAGTCGACACCTAGGTTGTGAACTAGATAGCTTGCTACGTTTTGCCGCATACGATTCGAAAGCCAGCCTCTGCGATTCGGAATTTATAGATCGCGCAGCACTTACAGGGGAATCACTGAACAAGTGTCGTCCGCGGCGAAGCGTTTGGAAATAAAAATGATCGCGCCACAAAAGTTCATATAAAAACCAAAGCGTGGATTCGTTGGATATTTTTTCGCGTTCATAGCGACGGACTTCGCTGTAAATTCGCCGCCCATGATTGAAATTCCCCGCATCCTAAGAGGTTGCTGCAATTTTGTCTGGCCATCCCAAATTGAAATTTCGTTGAAGCCAAGAATCAGAATTGCAATTGCTCTTCTTACAGCGACATCGTTTGCCCAAAAAATATCAACCACTACAACTCCGGCGAATGAAGGCACCGCGAGCCAAGGGATTAGGCTTTCAGTGTTTAAGCCAATGCTGGAAATGAAAACTACTTATTCGGATTTAAATATTTTCAATAACTCTCAAAGGCTAGATAACACTTATGGCATTGCTTTTGGTTATGCTAAACTGCCAGTTCAAGAGATTGGCTTCACTACAAACATCGCTTTTATTGGAAGCAACCCAGTATTCGCCGCAACCTTTGGCCGTATCGATGGCAATATTGGATATGCATTTAATAAGCATATTAATCTAAAAGGCGGTTTGAACACGATGAAATTCATTGGACGATCTGAAATAGAGTCTAAGCCAGGATTGGGCTACCAGGCAGGTCTTGGCTTTCAAATAAGTAAAAATGCTGGGCTCGATATTGGATACTCTGAAATGAACTTCTCAGATAAATCTCCGATTACTATTTTCGATCAGAAACTTGGTACAATAAATAGCGATGTGAAGTTGACTGGTGTTGAAGTTGGCCTGAACGCGACTTTCTAATTTTATTCTGGACTATCATTCTTTAAAATTTGAGGCGTTCCCTTATGGCTCAATTTGTAGTTCGCAAAATCCAAACGAAAGATAGGAAAGAAATCATTTTTCGTCCCATCTTTCCGGCTGAAGCAGAAAATATTTTGGCATTTCGGAAGCAAATTGCCTTGGAATCCACGAACACGATGCAATATGTTGGTCAAGACTATCCAACTGTTGAAGACGCAGCAAAAAGACTTCAGACCCAACTAGAAGACCAAACAACGATCAATGTCGGCGCGTTTTCTGGCGATAAATTGATTGCGTACCTCAATTTTAGACTTCCTTGGGGCGATCATCCATGGGTGGCGCACTCGGCGCAATTTGGAATGATGGTCCTTGCCAATTTTTGGGGCCTGGGTATTGGAAAAAATCTTTTACAAATTCAAGAAGAGCATGCAAAAGCCATTGGCGTAAGGCGCATTGAAGCCATGGTTCGAGTTAATAACGAGCGTGGTTTGAATCTTTATCAACGAAATGGCTTTATCATTGAAGGAACAAGAAGAAAAGCGGCGCTGATCAATAATCAATTTGAGGATGAGTATTTTATTGCGAAGATTCTTGATGAGCCTCCTAGAAACTGGCAGCCCCCAACGATAGAAACTTCAAGACTTATTTTGCGTCCAATTTTACTAACAGACGCTGGGGCAATATTTGAATATGCGAAAAATCCCAATGTCAGCAAATACACATTGTGGGAACCCCACGAATCAATTTCAGACAGTGAAAAGTATATTAAAGATTACGTCTTAGATTATTACGCGCAAGAAGTTCCTGAACCATTTGGTATTGCCTTGAAAGAAGACCCTGCAAAATTAATTGGAACTGTCGGATGCTTTTGGGCTTCAAAAAAAGCAAAGTGTATGGAACTTGCCTATGCGATTTCAGAAGAGCATTGGGGCAAAGGTTTTGTGACGGAAGCATCAAACGCTGTCATGGATTACTGTTTCAACGAATTTAAGCTAAAAAGAATTCAAGCTCGTTGCAAAATCGAAAATAAAGCGAGTGCCCGAGTCATGGAAAAAATTGGAATGACTCACGAGGGCACTCTTAAATCCGCAGTCTTTCACCGCGAAAAGTATTGGGATATGCATTATTATGCAAAAGTTAAACTTCCCTTTGATGGAAATTAGATTCTAACTGACCCCCGTCGTATAAACTGTCAGTTGACACGCTCAGTTTTGGAAGTCCTTGAAACATCCCTTCGCATACCTTATCATTTTGAACTCAAACAATGATTTTTCAGGGAGTTACCATGTTCAAACTAGCATGCCTTGTGCTGTCCGCACTTTGCTTTTCTCAACCTATATTCGCAAAAGATACTGTCGCCCCAGCTAAAGATACTAAAGATGAGAGTATGGTGACCAATCAGTTTTGGTGGCCCGATCGTCTTGATCTTACGCCACTTCGGCAACGGGCGACTGAGTCGAATCCGTTAGACAAGAATTTTAAATACGCTCAAGAATTTAAAAAACTTGATGTTAAAGCTGTCAAAGAAGACATAAAAAAATTAATGCAAACATCCCAAGACTGGTGGCCTGCAGATTACGGAAGCTACGGTCCATTTTTTATTCGTATGGCTTGGCACAGTGCCGGGACTTACCGAATTTATGACGGACGCGGTGGCGCCGGCGGTGGTCAGCAACGATTCGAACCTTTAAACAGCTGGCCAGATAATGCCAACCTGGATAAAGCGCGCCGACTTTTATGGCCAATCAAGCAAAAATACGGAAATAAAATTTCTTGGGCAGACTTGATGGTTTTAACAGGAAACGTTGCTTTAGAATCGATGGGATTTAAAACTTTCGGTTATGGTGGCGGACGAAATGATGACTGGGAAGCAGAACTTGTTTTCTGGGGCCCTGATCACAAATTTATGGCTGACGAACGTCACGGACCTGATGGCAAGTTAAACAAACCCCAGGTCGGCGCTGTTCAAATGGGTTTGATTTACGTCAATCCAGAAGGACCTAACGGAAATCCAGATCCAATCTTATCAGCTAATGACATCCGCGAAAATTTTGGCCGTATGGCGATGAACGATGAAGAGACTGTGGCCTTAATTGCCGGCGGTCACACTTTCGGTAAAGCCCACGGAAAAGCAGATCCTTCAAAATGTGTCAGCTCGGCACCTGCAGGCGCGGGCACCGAAGAGCAAGGATTTGGTTGGAAGAATAAATGTGGAACTGGAAAAGGCGTTGATGCTATTACGAGTGGTCTTGAGGGCGCTTGGACTTCAAACCCAACTCGGTTTACAACTCAATATTTAGATAACTTATTTAACTTTGAGTGGGTTAAAACAAAAAGCCCGGCTGGTGCAACTCAGTGGATTCCAAAAGATGGAATTGCTGCGAACTCAGTACCAGATGCTCATGACCCTAGTGTTCGGCATGCGCCGATTATGTTCACGACAGATCTTGCTTTGAAATTTGATCCAAGCTATTCGCAGATCGCAAAGCGGTTTCAAAAAGATCCTAAACAATTTGAGCTTGCGTTTGCGAAAGCTTGGTTCAAGTTAACTCACCGAGATATGGGCCCTCGCGGAAGATACCTTGGTAAGGAAGTTCCAAAAGAAGAACTGATTTGGCAAGATCCAATCCCAGCTGTAAATCACAAATTGATTGATGCTGGCGATATCGCAAATCTTAAAACTAAGATTTTGAAATCTGGTTTAACTGTTTCAGAACTTGTTCGAACAGCTTGGGCTTCAGCGGCTTCTTTCCGTGGAACTGATAAACGCGGCGGAGCTAACGGTGCACGTCTTAGACTGGCTCCACAAAAAGATTGGGCTGTTAATAATCCAGAAGAAGCTTCGAAGGTTATTGCGCGGTTAGAAGACATTCAAAAAGGTTTCAATAAACAAGCCGGCGGAAAAAAAGTTTCTTTGGCTGATCTGATTGTGTTGGGTG
>JAYWDA010000430.1:0-4707 GCA_043780105.1 Pseudobdellovibrionaceae bacterium
TGGCGGGACAGCTTCGGCTTTGGTGAAGAATTTGTCGCAGTGAGTCCTGATGCCGGCGGGGTTGAACGTTGCCGGGCTTTTGCAAAACGAATCGAAGCTTCCATTGCCATCATCGACAAACGCCGAACCGGCCCGAATGAGGCTAAAGCGCTTCATCTTATTGGAGATGTTACAGGGAAAACGGCTGTTATTATCGATGATATGATTGATACGGCGGGGACCCTTACACAAGCAGTTGACAGCCTCCTGAAGAATGGTGCAAAAAGGGTGTTCGCTGTTGCAACCCACCCTGTTTTATCTGGTCCGGCCGTCAGTAGACTGTCAGAAAGTCGGATCGAAAAATTGTGGGTGACTGACTCGATTCCCTTGTCAGAGGCAGCGCAAAATTGTGGAAAGATTGAAGTTGTTTCTGTCGCACCAATGTTGGCAGAAGCGATCAAAAGAATCCACGGCAACAATTCGGTCAGCTCTTTATTCGATTAATTGATTCGAAAAAGAAGTAAGCCAAAAGAGGAAGAGGACATCCATGAAACAAAGACTAGAACTCACTGTAGAACCCCGCCAAACCGGTAAACATTTCTCTCGCGCTCTTCGCGTTGACAGAAAAGTTCCCGCTGTTGTTTATGGATCGACTGACAACGCAAATATTTTCGTCAATGAAGGTGATGTTGTTCGATACAACACTCGCAATTACGAAAATGCTTTATTTAACTTAAAAAGCACCGATAAAAACGCTAACGGCAAAGTGGTTTTGATTAAGTTTGTAGATGTTCACCCACTCACTCGCCGCCCTGTGCATGTTGATTTCTTCGCTTTAGATATGAAAAAAGCGGTTCGGGTCAGCATCGAAATTAAATTAGAAGGTAAACCGGTTGGTTTGGCTGAAGGCGGCTTGTTGAACGTCGTCAATCGTCAGATTGAAATCGAATGTTTACCTGGCGATATTCCAGAGTTTTTCACTTTGGATGTTTCTAATTTAGGTGTCGGCGATGCTTTGCACGTTTCTGATTTAGCAATTCCTGAAAAATTTAAATTAATCTCTGGCTCCGAGTTAACAATCGCGGTTGTTAACCTTCAAGAGGAAGAAGCAGTTGTTGCTCCAACTGCGGATGCAGCGGCAGCAGCAACTCCTGCAGCAGGTGCAGCAGCTCCGGCGGCAGCAGCAGCGGGTGCAAAAGCAGCAGCTCCAGCGGCTGGCGCGAAAGCACCGGCAGCAGCTAAAAAATAATTTATTTATCTTATTCGGCTGGCGGGTTTTAAACCCAAAAGCGGACTTTACAAAGAGCGGCCACCAACCGCTCTTTGTATTTAAGGGGCTTTGTTTTCATGGCTTGGTTAATTGCAGGATTAGGAAACCCAGGTAGCGAGTACACGCTCACTCGTCATAACGTTGGCTTTATGGCCATCGAATTTCTGCTGAAATCCTGCAGCCAGCCTCCGACAAAAACAGAATTTAAATCTTCCACCTCTAAATTTATGTGGGAAGATGAAGAGGTCATGACGATCCGGCCATTAAGTTTTATGAATCGATCGGGTGAAGCGGTGCAAGCCGCGATGGCTTTTTATAAAATCCCCATGGAAAATTTAATTGTGATTCACGATGATATTGATCAGCCATTTGGCGGATTTAAAATCCAAAAAAATCGCGGTCATGGCGGCCATAATGGCATCCGAGATATCAGTGAAAAATTGGCGTCAGCTGATTACTACAGGGTTAAAATTGGCGTTGGTCGACCACTTAATCCAAAAATGAATGTGGCTGATTACGTTTTACAAAGTTTTGCTGAAGAAGAGCTTGCCGCTTTACCAGCGATGCTTAAAAAAACCGTCGATGCGGTCGAGACCTTATTAACTGAGGGTTTTGATATCGCGGCAACACGTTTTAATACTTAAGCTTAATATACAGGAGTTACAGATGGCATTACAGGTTGGAATTGTGGGTTTACCCAATGTAGGAAAAAGCACCTTGTTTAATGCTCTGACATCCGCCAAAGCCGAAGCTGCCAACTACCCCTTCTGTACGATTGATCCCAACATTGGAGTTGTCACAATTCCTGATCCACGATTGGATCAGATTACAAAATTTGTAAAACCCCAAAGCGTAATTCCAACAGCGATGGAATTTGTCGATATCGCAGGCATCGTTAAAGGTGCCAGCCAAGGCGAAGGCTTGGGCAATCAGTTCCTAAGCCATATTCGGCAGACAGATGCGATTGTACATGTTGTTCGATGCTTTGATGATCCAAATATTATTCACGTCGCAGGATCGATTGATCCTTTGCGCGATATGGAAATCATCAACACAGAATTGATGCTGGCTGATCTGGATTCGATCGAGAAAAAATTAAAACGCATCGAAAAATTAGCTCGAACAACTACAGATAAAAAATTAAAAACTGAATTTGAAGTGACGGAAAAAGCCCACAAGGCTTTAAGTGCAGGGCTACCCGCTAGATCAGTTGAATGTGATGAAAACGAAGCGCCTTTTATGAAAGAGCTTCATCTGCTAACAACAAAGCCCGTTTTATATGTGTGCAATGTCTCTGACACTGATTTTGCGGTGGGTGGTAATGACTGGGTTCGCTCGGTTGAAAAGCGCGCCAAGGAAGAAGGCAACTTGGCGATTATTATTTGTTCGGCCATGGAAGCTGAAATTGCGCAGCTTCCCCTTGAAGAACGACAAGAGTTTTTAGCCAGCATGAATGCGACTGAGCCAGGCTTATCTCGACTGATTCGTGAGGCTTACAGTTTGCTGGGGTTGCACACCTACTTCACGGCTGGAGTTAAAGAGGTTCGTGCTTGGACCATCAAAGCGGGAACAAAAGCTCCGCAGGCAGCCGGTGTGATTCATACCGATTTTGAAAAAGGTTTTATCCGCGCTGAAACTTATCATAGTGAAGATCTTTTTAAATTAGGCAGTGAAGCTGCGGTTAAAGAAGCTGGAAAATATCGCTCTGAAGGCAAAGACTACACCGTTAAAGACGGCGACATTTTATTTTTTAGATTTAATGTTTAATTCGAATTTCACTAGCGGGTGCCACCACTGTGGCGCCTGGTGGAATATCTTTTGTAACCACAGCGTTAGCACCAATTTTTGCATTGTCGCCAATGGTGATTGGCCCTAACACTTTAGCACCTGTCCCAATTAAAACTTTATTGCCCACTGTGGGGTGGCGCTTTACTGGATCGAATTTCATTCCGCCCAAAGTCACTCCGTGAAAGATAATGCAGTCGTCGCCGATCACTGCCGTTTCACCGATCACGACCCCAACACCATGATCAATCACTAAGCGCGCGCCCAGCTGAGCACCAGGGTGAATTTCAATACCCGTCATCCATCTTGAAATTTCAGCAAATAATCTTGCCATAAAAAATAATTTCAACTGATAACAAAAATGAGCCAGGCGATGGATAAGAATCGCTTTAGGCCCTGGGTATAAAATGGCAATTTCCAGATAAGATTTTGCCGCAGGATCATAATTTTTATAGGTTTTTAGAAATTCAATCATAAGGCTTTCGGCTCTTCACAAAACAGTCCTGAATTTTTTGAATCGCTGAATGTGACTTGAGTCATAAATATTTGACGACCTTTTTTATTTGAAAATACAAAATGCCCGCCGATTGTTGTTATATGACGATCTCGAGTCGTATTTACTTTTAAACCAGTTTTTTCATTGCCCTTACTGATCAGGCCTGTGATCTCAAGATACTTATTGCAGCCAACGCCGTAAACGTCTCCATCGATTTTTCGTTTCCGCGCTTGGCTGACATAAAAACTTTTTAAGTCGCCAGGTTCTGTCCACTCGGGCCATTCAAATTTGACAAAAAAACTTCCTGGCCGCGAGCCCAAATATTTTGAAAGATCGATCTTTCCACCGCCCCTCGGAAGCTCAATTCGAATTTCTGAATGGGTTAAAACGTCTTCGTTATGTTCTTTCAGAATAACCGTCACTGGCGAAAATAGAATCGTATTGCGATTCATGCCCTCTTCATTTTCGGAGGGCTCAATTTTTTTTTCACCTAAACCGACGGGGTCAGTTTCTACATCATCCCACATTTTTACTGGAACTTTAAAATCATCTGCAATTTCATCCACCGTGATCTTTTCAGCTATCCCATGATCCTTTTCTGGATGTTTTTCACAGGCCATCAAAGTTAAACTTAGAATGAGGAGCCAAACAATCTTCACTCGTTCTCCAGTTGATCTCTTAATTCAATCAAAGGTTTATATTGTGGTTGTAGTTCAAGTCCCTTTTTAACCAGGTCCCAAGTTGTTGCAAGGCGGTCTTTACCTTTACCCAACCCCAATCGAGCCAAAGATTGAATTCGTACGACGTCGCTAGGACTTTGCTGGTAAGCCTTTAAAAAATTTTCTTGAGCACAAGATGTATCTTTTAAATCCTCGCAAACTTTCCCCAATATCAAAGGGGTCACTGGCAATTTTTCTAATGGCGGTGCCTTTAAAAGAGTCGCTGCTTCCCGCCAATGACGGGTCTTCATTAAAAAATGCACCTGGGCTAAGCTTGCCGATGGATTTTTAGGCTCTTGAGTTAAAGCCTCTTCAATCCATTTTTTAGCTTCAAGCTCTCGATTTTCCTCCAGAAGACAAACCGCCCTAAAAGCTTTTGCCAGCGTCGTAGAGCCGTGGTTCTGAAATATTTGTAGGCAATAGCGCTCGAGATAATCCCAGTCGATGATGCGACGATC
>JAYWDA010000431.1:0-7229 GCA_043780105.1 Pseudobdellovibrionaceae bacterium
CCCCCGTTGGCAAAACGATGTATGTAGAATGCAAAAAATGTGGAACCGAACGGTACCATTTAGTTTTGACTCATAAAACAGCGACAAGTGCGAAAGTAAAATGTGAAGTGTGTGGAGCGCAAAAGACTTATTCTTTGCCGAAGACTTCAAAAACTCCGCGAAAAAATACAGGGGCTGCGACTCGGGCTGCAAAATCTGCTTCGAATGCTCGTGATGCTCATGCCAAAGAATATGAAAAATTAATTCAAGATGCTGGTGCAGAATCGGCGGCCTATAATATGAAAAATAAATTTGAAGGTGGTTCTAAAGTAAATCATCCCAAGTTTGGTATGGGCGTGGTTCGCACTGCTCAGCCGGAAAAAATTGAAGTTGTTTTTCAAGACGAAGTTCGAAGTCTCGTCCACAACCGACAGTAACATTTGAAATGTGGCTGACAGGTCTTAATCCCGAGCAGCAAGACGCTGTCTCCCATGATCACGGACCGCTTCTGATCTTAGCAGGAGCGGGCTCTGGCAAAACGACAGTTCTTGTGTCCCGCACGGGGCGCTTGATTCAGCAGCGTATTGCAAAGCCTGAAGAAATTCTTGTCTTAACATTTACGAACAAAGCGGCGCGTGAATTAAAACACCGAGTGACCAAAAAACTGGGTCCCGTTGGACAAAAAATTTGGGCGGGAACGTTCCATTCTTTTGGACTGAATTTTCTAAAAAAATATGTCGGCATTAAAAACCTTGCGATCTTTGACACTGGTGATTCCCATTCAGTGATTAAAGAATTAATGAGGGATATTAAAGTCGTCGGTAAAGATAAATTTGATATCGATCGCCTAGGGAATATGATTAACAGTTTTCGCTGTGGTGAAAAGTTTAACCATATCACTTGGGATGAATATCATCATCTAGCGCACCGATTATTTCCCGATTATGAAAGAAAACTAAAAGCTTATGGGGCCGTTGATTTTGAAGGTTTGTTATTAGAACCATTAAAGCATTTAAAAGAAAAGCCCGAGCTTAAAGAAAAAGTTCGCCAAGACTTCCAACAAATTATGGTGGATGAGTTTCAAGATACAAATAAAACACAAATGCAGTTGATTGAAGCACTTCTAGGAGCGCATCAAAATATTTCAGTTGTCGGTGATGACGATCAATCGATTTACGGTTGGCGTGGGGCTGAAGTGCAAAATATTTTAAGTTTTCCAAAAAACTATAAAAACTGTAAAGTGGTCAAGCTTGAAAGAAATTATAGGTCGCTTGCGCCCATTTTAAATTTGGCAAATCATATTATTTCTGAAAATGAAAATCGCCATGGAAAAGTTTTAATTCCTCATGCCCCTATTTCTGATGTTGGTCAGCCCGAAATGTTCTGTCTTGAATCAGAAGATGAAGAAGCCGATTTTGTGATCAATGAAATACGCCATTTCCAGCAGCAGGGTTTAAAATGGGGCGACATTGCCGTGCTTTACAGGTCGAACTCCCAAGGGGCCTTGATCGAATCAGCCTTAAAAAGAAATCGTTTTGATTATTCCATCTCAGGCGGCACATCGATCTTTGAAAAAAAAGAAATTAAAGATTTGATGGCTTATCTAAAACTCAGTCTGCGCTGGGATGATATGAGTTTAAAGCGTGTTTTTAACACTCCGACTCGGGGCTTAGGTGATACCAGCCTTGAAAAACTAGTTCAGTTTTCAGAAAATGAAAAACTGACTTTTTATCAAGCTTGCAAAAGATGGTCAGAAGCTGGCCTTCAAGCGCGAGCGGGCGAAAGCTTGGAGAGCTTCTTAGAATTCATCAAGGGACTTGAGGAAGCTATATTAGATCCTCATACATCAGGCACACCCGGAGAAAAATTTTTAAATAAAATTAAAGAGATTGGTTACCGCGAATATATTTATCAATCAGTTAGTGAGCCCGCTCAAGGCGAAAAACGTTGGCACCTCGTTGAGATATTTGGAAGAATTTTAGATAGCTACCTAGCCAAACGCACCATTGAAAAATCCAGCTTGTCTGATTTTATCGACGCCATGACATTAAGAGACGACGAGAAAGATGATGAAAGTGAAAAAGTTCAGTTGATGACCTTTCACGCCAGTAAAGGTTTAGAGTTTCCAGCGGTGGTTCTGGTGGGCTTAGAAGAAGATATTTTACCTCACAGAACTTTAGGTGGAAACATTGATGAGGAAAGAAGACTCTTTTACGTTGGGATCACTCGGGCTCAAAAGCATCTTGTGCTAAGTTACTGTCGAACACGGCGCCGTCATGGGCAAGTACGCCCCGTTTTTCGCACTCGTTTTTTAGCTAAGCTTCCTACCGAGTTAATCAAAGAGCACCCTTGGGGACATCGAGGGGTGACAGGGCAAGCGCGCGATAATATGGTTGGTGATTTTCTTAGCAAGTTAAAAAATCGTTTGGAACCCGAGAAACCCAACCGTCGCAAATAAATTAGACGTTAAAGTCATCTGACATTGAATTTAAAGCTCCTTATGGTCAGCCCAAGTTTTGGTGAACCACAAAATATGAAAAATACATTTTCCGAATTATCATTAAGAGTCCGCATACTTTTTCTTTTAGCAGTGGTCCTATGCATTGTTAATTTGCCGATTTTTTATGTGAACAGCATGAAGCTACAAGAAGATCACAAAGCTATCAGTCGCGGCCAAGAATTTCGTTTTGCAGCAACTCATTTTTTATCTGCATTTAACGAGCTAGAGATGCTGCATAAGATTTATTTGTTAATGCCCACGCCTGAAAAGGCGGCAGAATTTAAAGAATCCTTAAATTCTGTTCTTGGTGAAATGAAAAACCTAAATGAGTGGAGCAATGACAATCCGGCTCGGAACCAAATGCTTGTTGGCATTGAACACCGAATGAGTTCGAGAATGGCTACAATGAAGAAGTCGTTGCAAAATCGCGAGCTTCAAAAAAGCCGTTCCCAGGCTAAAGGTTTAATCTCCTCAAAGCTTGATGACGACTGGATTAAGATTCGCGAAAAAGTGGACGAGATCAATCATGATGAAAACTTGCTCCTGGCTGATAGCCAACGGAAAATAGAAGAAAAAAATTTGAATTTAAGAATGCTTTTGCTAGGGCTTGCGATGTTGGATTTGGGTGTTTTGCTCTTTGCAAGATTAGCTTTGCGGAGCGAGTACAATTCCAAAATGGAGTTTGGGAAAAAATTAAATGATTTGCAGGTCCGTTATAGGACGATTGTGGATAATGCTCCTGTGATTTTTTGGGCGGTTCAAAAAAATGAAAGATTCAGCGTTTTCGAAGGTAAAGGTCTTGATCTAGCCGGTTTTTATCAAGGTGAAGTGGTGGGTCAACCCTATGCTGAAGTTTTTCAAGATCCGGTAGGGATTTTAGCATTAAAAAAGGCCTTGCAAGCAGAGTGTGTAAAACAAGATATCCAAATTCGCGGACGTTGGTATGAAACTGTTTATGTCCCAGATCTGCAACAAAATAAGGTTTGCGGGGTTGTTGGAATATCTTTGGATATTACCGCAAGGAAACGTGGAGAAGAGGATGCAAAAAAAGGGAACCTAGCAAAAAGTCGATTCCTCGCAAATATGAGTCATGAGATTCGAACGCCAATTGGGATTATTTCAGGTTTTGCTGACCTGGCTTTAGCACCCTCGATTTCAGATGAAGAAAAAACAAATTTTATTATGAAAATTAGAAAAAACTCGGAACTTCTCATCGATCTAGTGACAGATATTTTAGACCTTTCAAAGATCGAAGCAGGAAAACTTGAAACAGAAAATCGCGAGCAAGATCTGCATGATTTTTTGCGGGAGCTGCATGATATTTTTAATTTTAAGTGCCAAGAAAAAGGGATTAGCTTTTTGCTTGAAATTGGCTCTCCGATTCCCCAAAAAATCAGCACAGATCCTGTTCGTCTGCGGCAAATATTAATGAACTTGCTCAGCAATTCGTTAAAATTTACCAGGGAAGGATTTATTCGACTTTCAGTGACGGGTAGTTTTCTGAACGATAATTCCGTCAATCTGCAATTTTTTATAGAAGACTCAGGAATTGGTATGAGCGCTGATCAGACGGAAAAGATTTTTAAACCGTTTTCACAAGTGGATTCCTCGATGACCCGAAAATATGGTGGAACCGGCCTAGGCTTAGCACTGTCAAAAAAATTAGCTGGGAGTTTGAATGGTGATTTAAGCTTAATCTCATCCAGTCTTGGGCACGGGTCGGTTTTTGGATTCAATACGATGTGCATGGTGTTATCAAAAGAACGCTTTGATAAGATCGAGTTTCCAAGTCGTAACTTGAAATTGGCCAAGGTGCAGGATCCGCGGTTGCAAGGATTGAAGGTTCTTTTGGTCGAAGATTCTTTGGACAACCAATATCTTGTGAAAAAAATACTTAAAGCTGAAGGGGCCGATGTTGTCGTTGCAAATGATGGCTCTGACGGTGTCGAGGCCGCTTCCAAGGGCGATTTCAACGTGATCTTGATGGATATTCAAATGCCAAAAATGGACGGTTTTGAAGCTACGCATTTGCTGCGTGAGAAAGGATACAAAAAGCCTATCATTGCACTGACAGCCAATGCCTTAAAAGAAGAGCGCGAACGCGCACTTCATGAAGGCTTTAATGCTTATTTAACAAAACCCCTGCATCGCCAGCTGCTGATCCGATCCCTTGAGGAAAGTCGGTTAACTACTAGTTGAAAGAGCCTTAGGCTAAGTGTATAAGAACCGATCTCAAGGAGGCTTTTTTTATGGCTAAAACTAAAAAGAAAAAATCACCGTCCACAACATCTGCTACTCATGAAACAACAGTCGAACCAACGGTCGAAACGACCAGTGAACCAATAGTTGAAACTACAAAAGTTCATTTGGAATTTTATGGAAGCGATGTTCTCCGGCAAAAAGCGCCGCAAGCGTTTGATCTGGCTGAAGCCGTTGCCGAAGAGTGGATTAAAGATGGGAACTTTCAAAAATTGCCTCTGACAAGTCCCTTGGCACAACTTGTGGCCACGGTGGGTTTACAAAGCGCTAAGCGTGTTGAAAAAAAATTAGAAGAAAAAGGCGTGATTTCCATCGCAAAAATGGGTTTGGAATTTGCTAAAACAAAGTGGCCTTTTAAAGATCAAAAGAATGATTCGATTTAATCGGATCCAAAAATTAGTGCAGGAAAATTTGAAACCCCTGCATTTGTTTCTAGAGAATGAAAGTTCTCAGCACTCAGTCCCGCCAGGCTCTGAGACTCACTTTAAAATCTTAGTTGTTTCAGAAGTTTTCAAAGGACTTTCAAGGGTAGATCGGCAGCGCCGCATTCATAGCCTATTAATTGAAGAGTTTAAAATAGGACTGCACGCTTTAACCATTCGGGCCCTAACGCCTGAAGAATGGGAAAAACAAAACCAAAACAGTTTTATTTCACCAGACTGTCATGGATCTCGGGCTAAGCCCTCAAACTCCTGAGCGCGGTCGCGAAGTTTTTTTAACAAATATTTCTTTTGATCTTTAGAAAGACTTCGATACAGGCTGACAATATAAACTCTGAGATGAGCTTGGTAGTCCTTTAAAGCGTTTTCATATTCAGGATCGCGTTCGTCTTCTAACTGATCCATATAAGTTTTTAAGGTCGATCGAGATTTCTGAGCTTCAAGGAACTTTTTTAAACTGAATTCTCGGCTGCGGATCTGCAAGTCCCAAGGAAAAGGGAAGGCCTTGATATCTGATTCCAGCGCCACTCTTTGTTCAGAGGTCAGGCCCCCCATCCACTCATCGGTCCATTTTTCAAAGCGTTGTTTTTGCAATTTAAATTTATCTTTATCAGTCTTAACGTCGTCCAAATGCTTTTCGGTTTGCTTATTATATTTCTTCTTAAAATGCTCTATTTGCTCAGCAGATGCTTTCATTGAAAAATCAAGAGCTGTAGTCTGAAATTGATTCAGGGCCGCCCGGACGGTTTTTTGAAATTCATTTTGAAGTTGTAATATTTCTTCCACTGAAATTTTGTCCACCTCAGCTTGGTCAGCAACTTTGCGTAAGAACTTTGCAATTTGCGGAAAATTCTCTTTTTTAACTCGGGCAAGGTCTTTTTGAACCTGATTTTTTAGGTCTTTATTTTGGGTGTCGGTCAGGTCAAAATAGGAATCGGTCTCTTTGACAATCATCCAATCGGCCCACTTCATAGCCATGTCAATTTTAGAGCAAGAAGCCAGTAAAATAGCGAACAGAAATAGGACGATTTTCATAGCTCGAGCTTATCACAAGATTTAGGGTTTGGAGAGGTCTTCGATCTTATTTTTAATCTCTTTTAAAAGAAGCCGCATTTCGTCGAGCTTCTGATTTTCTGGCGAAACAGCATCGTCATACCTTCGAGACAGCTCTTCCCAGCTGTCTAAAGCGGACTTAAGGTCCGATTCGATGTGTTTCCACGGTTTTGTTTTGGTCTCAGGTTGATCGTTCATGTTGTAGGTGATAATTAGAAAGGGTTAAATTCACTTTGGCAAGCGGTTAGGAGAAAAAATGTCCCAGGAAATTATTTATACGATGAAGGGTGTTTCGAAAGTTTATCCACCTAATCGTTATGTTTTAAAAAATATTTATTTATCTTACTTTTATGGGGCAAAAATCGGCGTCCTGGGGTTGAATGGCTCAGGTAAGTCGACGCTGCTAAAAATCATGGCAGGGGCTGACCAAGATTTTCTTGGTGAAGCTTTCCCAGCCCGCCAAATGAAAGTGGGTTACCTTCAGCAAGAGCCCCATCTGGATCCGCAGCTAAATGTAAAAGAAAATATTTTTTCAGGCATGGGCGAACTGCCAGCTTTAATGAAAAGTTTTAATGAGATTAATGAAAGTTTTAACGATCCTGATCTGGATCCAGATAAAATGAACGCGCTGATTGAAAAACAAGGCGAGATTCAAGAAAAAATCGAAGCCCTGGGCGGTTGGGAAGTGGATCAAAAGATTGAATTTGCCATGGACGCACTGAGATGCCCCGACGGTGAATTGCCAATCACAAATTTATCGGGTGGTGAAAAACGGCGAGTGGCTTTATGCCGTTTACTGATGAGCCAGCCAGATATTTTACTCCTGGACGAACCAACGAATCATTTAGATGCCGAATCCGTCGGTTGGCTTGAGCAATATTTAGCAAAATTTCCTGGAACTGTGATCGCCGTGACCCATGATCGTTATTTTTTAGACAACGTCGCAGGCTGGATTCTTGAGCTTGATCGCGGCGAGGGCATTCCTTGGAAAGGTAATT